>DATFDI010000178.1:0-15488 GCA_035252175.1 Nitrososphaeraceae archaeon | reverse complement strand
ATCAAGGCCTATACTATGGCCCATAAACATTTCTTTGATAGCTGGTCTTACATCTGCATATATTAATTGAGTATCAAAAAATTTCCTAAACCCAGCTGTAAGTCTGACTTCCTTTCTGATTCTTCCATGTTCATTGTGCTGTAGCTCTCTTTGTCTTTTTACTGTTCTTAATCCTGATTTTTCTATTGTTCTTGCGATTAGTCTCTCTACTGCCCTTAGTTTTAATGGTTTAAAATTAGGAATAGAATCAGGATCGTTTCTGTCAAATTGATCCCTGAAAAGTGGAGATTTAGGTGTTAATTTCTCTCCATATCTTTCTCTGTATCCTAGATATGTGTTTATAGCTTTGGATGCTTCTGGGGTAATAAAAACAGGATAGCTTTGTTTTGAATCAGAATATACCTTTACCTTGTAAATATCATGATTAGGAATACTAGTCAGGTCTTCTAATTTTAGATCAACTATTGCTCTTATTCGTACACCTGTTGATGCCAAAAGTAAAATTAATGCTTTAACTCTTTCGTCACAGACATCTAACATTTTTGCTATTTCTTGTCTGGTGTAGCCTCTGTTCTCAATTGGTTTTTCTTCTTCGCCAAGATACCTGTAAATCTTTTTCTTGTTTAAGACTACTTCATTTAGATCATAATATGTAATAATTGCTGCAAGATATTGACTTCTAGTGGCGTACCTTAATGAGATAGGTGCATTTTTCAAAAATATCAAATAATCAATTATTTGGGTTTGGATAAATTTGGGATTATCTTGGTATTTTAGTAAATCATCAGGATTATCTATTTTAAGATACTTCATATATTTTTGAATAGCAAATGTATATGCTGCTTTAGTTACAGCAGACTTTAGACCTTCTATAAATATACGATAAGAAAAACCTGTTAACGTTGGTTCAAATACTTTGTTTCTAAACATGTGAAATTCTCCTAGATGACGCCATATACTACTTATGCATAATTTAGAAACGAACCTAGCTATAGCTTTTTCGATTTTGGAACTTTGAAACAACTTTAAAGTGGGCCCAAGGGGGTTTGAACCCCTGGCCGACCGGTTATGAGCCGGTCGCTCTACCAGGCTGAGCTATGGGCCCATCCATAAAAAGTCGTTAATAGGGAGATAAAAACGTATAAACAAATCCATAGTGAATTTACAATGTCAATTGATACATAAGCATTATATTTCTTTTGACTTGAAAGCAATTCACATAGTATAGAAGGCCAGTATACCATAGTACGTGGTGCGTCAACCACGAACAAAATTCCACATATTAAAAGGGAATTTTGTTCGTTGTAGGTTGGTCCTTACTTTGCTCCCTTGTATTAGACATACATCGATCGTGCTTTTGTTAATTTACGATTTAGTGTCATAGACAATTTCTTCAAAGTAACTCTGCAACTGCTCTAGCGGTGTTAGTGTAGTGTCTATTTTAATTTTCAAATCTTACGGTTGAGTATTAAGGAACTTTAAAGCGTGTCTTCCATCTTCAGTTAATGAAATGACGTGATGTGATCCAACTTTGTTTTCAGATATAAATCGCCATACAAGTAAAGGTTCTATCAGGTTTTTATTTAAGGCCATGTATGCCGCCTGATCACTACTGATTTTTTTATCATCAACGCGAATAAGATTATTCTCTATTGCTAGGTCTTTAAGCTCACGTTTGGTAATCTTGCCGCCAGATCTTTCATCTATCAACCCCAAACCTTTTATCAGTTTATCACTAGGAATTTCGATTTTGTATTCTGGAAGGCCAATGATATCCCTAACACCCTCTGTTTCTTGCTTGTCCTCTCGTTCTAGCAACGAACTATTATATATTTCAGGTACAACATAGTAGGGTTTTATCATACCAATGTCTTTGAACATCATACATGCCATCATAGAAGCTATAGCCTGTATCTTACTGCCAACTGATACATTTACTAGAATGGAATTTCCACGTTCTTTCAAAAATATCGTTCTCAAGGCTCTCAATATATCGAAAAGATCGATCCTGTCAGCTTGGGTTTGCAGACATTCAATTCTCGCATCTCCTAGCTTTGACTGAATTGCTTTAACAAATTTGTCTCCTTTGTCCTCATGAGCTTTATCATGTACAATAAGCCATACTCTGTCAGCCTTCATATTAATAGCGGGCAGGACAATTCTATCTATTTCAAATCCAACTGGTGCTACATGAACGCGAAGAATTTGTAGCGAAGTCATCCCATTATACATAGTAATACTATTCATTGTAGTCTACTTAGTAAAAGTAGTAGTAAAATAGTACTTATATATTTCGAGAATGTCTGACATAGAGTGACAGGCACACTCTTAGCCCAACAGACAATATCTCTAACCAGAGAAAATAATCTGCAATTAGCTCAAACTCATGATAGTACCTACGTACAGACTGAAGAACCCACAGTAGACTGCCCTGACTGTTTTGATACAATGGTTAAGATATATCAAGCAGATAAAATCAGATATCATTGTGAAAATTGTGATTTAATTATTCCTGATATCGAGGTGCAGGTTTATGAATAAGCCGTTATCAAGCTATTCTATTACTTTATTAGGTACTATACGGTATTTATTGCCTCCCTGTCGGTTTGGAGTCTATGTTTGAAAGGGAGATAATAGAAAGAAATGGATACAAATACAGATTTCAGTAACTCCAATACCGTAATAGAGGCGGCCGGAGCGCCGATAGTAAGTTATCATGAGATTATTCGTCAACTAAACCCAGCCGTAATACCACGCGTAACTGCTATAGCTAATATGGGTTGGTGTGAGCGTGCAGCATATGATATCTCATTTTTTGGCTTGAACGGTTTTCCGGAGAATAATATGGGCGAAATTGGTACTGCTATCCATAGAATTGTTATAAAATCAACATTGGAAATTGTTCAGTCTATAAAACAGGCCAAGCGTAATATATCCAAACAGGACGCAAAGCAAATTTTTTATTCCAATGCGGAAGATGAAATTGATGCCAACTGGAAAACTTATGCTCTTGCTGGAATGGAGAACCCACTACCTCTTATTATGCAGGATTTGAATATTAGAGCCGATAGACTTGCTGATAATCTGACTAGAGATGATGCAGTGTATAGTACTGATTACTACCAAAAAATACTGCTCAGGCCAGAATTTACTATACGAAATAAAGACATACCATTGGAAGGCAGGTTGGATCTGCTAAAAATCAAGCTTTCTCATTCATTGGATCCTAACGAGTATATCAAATCCCATGAGCTAGCTAATCTGGAAATCGAAGAATTTGAGATAATTCAAATGAAGACTGGAAGAGCAATACCTAGAACGGAAAGGTCTCGTATGCAAGCAGACGCTGAAACATTATTATTGATGCACACATTTAACCTTAAAAATCCGCCTACTTATACCTGGCAATTTGCAGATAAAGACATACCGCGAAGGAAGTTTAAGTTTCCTCGAGTTTATCAAGCGATAGAAAAATACATTCAGATGTGGAAAGGACAGGCATCACCTGAGATAACTGGTTTCTGCTCAAAGTGTAAACTAAAAGATGCCTGTCTTGGTTGGTATTTTGCAAGAGCTGACAAGTTAGCTGAGGAAGAAATAGCCAGAAGAAAAGCAGCATTTAGGCTTTCTGAAACAATACGTGACGAGATTGCAAATACAGATAGATGGAAAGTTTATGCATCTTTTAGAGATTCTGAAGAGAGACAGAATGATGGGTGGGCAATCACAGGATTGAAAGTTGACAGCATTGATCTACCCAACCAAGAGATAGTATTAGTAGGTCAGCAAGGGTCATTTGGGAACTTTGTAGATTTTAGTGTTGGGGATTTTGTCACTATATCTGATGGCAATCCAAATTTGGGTAGTAACCCAACTGCGGTTGTAGCAGATATAGATCTTAAAAGGCCTTCTATAATTATTCGATCGATAAGAAACGATCTTTATTTTTTGACCTATGATCATAGGCAAAATTCAATTTTGACTATTGACAGATTTGACTTTGACAAAGGACTTACTACAATAAGATACCTTGATAGCTTCTTTAGACAATCACCGCATGCAGGTAATATTTTAGAAAGAGCGGGTAGAATTTTTGCTGATAAGGATCATAATGGGAATATTAATAAGAGTAATGGAAATATTGCATCTTCTACTTTCGCTTCTACTTCTGCCTCAGATGGGTGGCAAAATTTTGGAAAACTGTGCTTTTGACCCAGAAGCTTTTGACCTTATTCCAGAGAATCAAGAACAATACTCTGCTAGAAGCAGAATAAAAGGAGAAAACACTATTCCAGTAACAGGGCCACCAGGTACAGGAAAATCAACTTTTATTTCTAGATGCTGTTTCGATTTATTAAAAGAATACTCTCCAGTTTTAGTAGTAACACCTACCAATGCTATGGTAGATAGCATATTATCAAAAATTCACTACCTTTCGCAGAAGGCAAAATTACAGTTACCTAAAGGTTTTATCCTTCGCTATGGCAATATTACAGAGTTAAAGTATGCCTATCCCAGTTTGGTGGAATACACTCTAGACGATATGGTACTGTCAAACTGTCAAATTCTTCGCAACACTCCTAATCATGCCAATGGCACAGGCAAAATAAGATTAGCAATGGATTACTTGCAAAATGCCAGGATAATATTATGTACCGACTATATTGCTAAGGACTTGCAAAAGGTGATCCAACCCGGTGCAGTACTTGTTGACGAAGCAGGACTTATTAGCCTAGACAAAATGGGAACTTTATTTTCTTCTCTTAGGGACAATAATGCAAAGATAATAGTCATAGGTGATGACAAACAGCTACCGCCGCCATCTAATGACTATGTAGCTACTAGTTTATTTAGAACAATACTTAGATATTTTAAAACAACATTATTGAGAAGAGAATACCGGTTCAACCAAGATATTCTAGATCTCATAAATCCATACTATGAATACAAGCTTGTTGCAGACCAATCAGTTTCCGATATTTCAACTGCTGATATAGCTAAAAAAAATTATGATGGTACAAATAACAATCTCAAAAAAGTTTTGCAGCATGACAAAAAAGTAGTCTTTGTAGATACAAATAATCAAAGAAGGGAAGACAAGCATTTTGTAAACAGAGGAGAGGCATCTATTATCAAAGAGATAGTAGATGGATGTCTTAGCATGGGCATTGACGATATTATGATTACAACTCCATACAAACAGCAAGAGAGGATGTTACAATTTCACCTTCCATTACAAGAAAGAGGAGGGATACGAGTTGGAACTATAGACAAATTCCAAGGTCAAGAAGATGAAGTAACAATAATTTCTATGGTCAGATCCAATAATAAGATGTATTATCAAGAAGCGATAGGATTTCTAAATATACCTCGATCCTGTGTTGCATTCTCACGAAGTAAGCGAAAGACAATAGTAGTTGGCGATCATGCTACTTTGATAAAAAGCAGATTTCTTGCAAGATCAATGGAAACAATTACAAAAAAAGACGGTTTCTTTGCTTGGAACAATTTCATTTCTTAGATGAGTATTTTAGATGATATCTTCAGATGTAATAATATGTGTGTGCAAATAGCGGAGTATTAAAACGGTTGAATGTTGTTGTACGCATTTTAATTATCAAATAATGTACAACCCATATATCTATTGTAAGTATAATAAAACAGATGGAATCCTTGCTTAATCTTCAGATTGGTGATAATATGTCTGTAGATGTCAGACAACAACCTACTTGCAGTATACAAGGTTTTAAAAATAATATATTTGTATTTACATGTTGCATGCTTCATCATATTGCAGAGGGTTAGAGAGGTACTAGCGTTGTGAAGAAAAACGGAACTACAAACAGCATTAATAAAACAAACGAAGTAAGATATACTAAAAACGAAGAGAGGTTCCTTTTAGATAATGAAGCATGCAGAATAGCCACATCGCATAATGATATACCACATATCGTTCCTGTAGCGTATATTTATAAAGATGGTTTTTTCTTCATTGCCACAGATTACAATACAAGGAAGTATAAGAACATTAAAGCAAATAAAAACATCGCGTTGTCAGTGGATATTTATGATTCGTCTGTTGAGAATAAAGCAATAATTATACAGGGTGATGTAGAAATTATTGAAAGGGGACAAGAATTTAAAGATCTCTATCGAATCTTTAATACCAAATTTGAATGGGTAAGAAGGGATCCATGGAAAGAAGGCGAGGCTCCCTTTTTTAAAATAAAACCCTTCAAGAAGGTAAGTTGGGGAATATAATATATTATATTATAATTTATTATATTATATAAAGAATGATAAAGAATAGGAAAAAAGGTCGCAATAAGATAATCAAATCGCATTATCATTTTTTCTCGATTAAATCATACATTCAGTAATTGCAAAAATAATAATCAAATTTCATTAATACAATTGTATCAAAATATATCGCATAACTTTTTTAATGGGCTAAAACTGTTACTTACCATTATATATGAACACCCTTGTTGAAAGGATCGATTTAGAAATTGAAAAATTTAGTCTGCTAAAGCATAGCTTTTATAAGATGTGGTCAGACGGAAAACTGTCTTTAGATAACTTGCGTAGTTATTCAAAAGAATATTTTCAACTGGTTAAGGCTGTCCCCGACTTTGTGCAAAATATTATCTCTTCCTCTTCCTCCTCATATGTTTTGAACAAGGCAATAAGTCAAGGCTTAGATCAGAATTTAAGAGAGGAACTTGAACATGTGGAGCCGTGGATCAGATTTGCACATGCGATTGGTGTCCCAAGGAATGAACTTATAAATCATATTGCAGCAGATAAAACAGATGCTACAATTTCTGTTTTGTCTCATCTAACAAAGCTATCAATAGAAGAGGCAGCTGCGGCAATGTATGCATATGAAAAACAGTTGCCGAAGATCAGCAGATCAAAGATAGATGGTCTGCAAAAGTTCTACGGGATGGAAAACAATGCAGATGCCACTAATTACTTTGAAATTCACGAGGAAACGGACGTAAGACATGCTGAATTATGGCGTAGTATCATTAAACACACCAACCAGGAAAAAGAACAGGCAGTGTTTAACGCAGCAATTATCTCCTTACAAGCTCAAAACAAGTTATTGGATTCAGTGCAAGAAAAGTACCTATCTGCATGCAATTGACAATGTGTCTCATTAGTAAGACAAGATTATAAAAAGTATCGCATTTCATATTTTTATTTGACGTTACAAAAAGTAGTATAGACAAAATTTTGTTATAATTGCGAAGGTTTTTTGCAGCCGTCACCACAGTTATGCATCTTTTGCACAAATGATAGGATATTACAAGTCTTTAGACTTTTTAGAGTCATATTCAACTATCTTCACATACAGGTAAATGAAAAAATTTTCACTCATGTATAAATATATATCAGTACATAGTCGATTCTATAATAACATTTCAAGAAAGGATTTTATGTAAATAAATTATAAGATTTTGCAGAGCTCCGGTGGTGTAGAAGCTGTTGTGATAACAACATAACAATATCAACAATAGCTACAACAGCTGCATAGTCCGGTCAAGCATTGTGGCCTTTCGAGTCGCAGATCCCGGGTTCAAATCCCGGCCGGAGCAAAATTTTATTTACTCGACACATATACATTCAAGCATTTTTAACGCGAATATTAACTACCGTTTGCTTAGTTGGTAGGCATTAACATTAATATGCGCTAGTACTTTCAACAGTATCATCATAAACAAGAATAGATCTGTAAATACAAGAAATCAGGAAACTAATCCCTTGATAGAACAATTTAGTGAATATCTATCAAAAATTGATAACGCTCTTGAGCGAGAGCTGGATCTTTATTCTTGGTCAGAATTTTACGCACCGTTAAGATATGCATGTGAGGGAGGCAAGCGTATAAGACCGCTTATTTTGATACTTGCATATGAGAGTATAAAATCAGGAAAAATCATAGTAGAAAGTAATAAGAATGACAGTGACAATATTAATAATAATTCCTTTTCTTCAACAAACGTGGCAGAAGAAACATTTGTTGCAGCATCTGCTATAGAACTTTTGCATACAGAATCTGTCATTCATGATGATATCATAGACGAAGAGAACCTAAGACGCGGTAAACCTTCTTTCCATGTAAAATATGGATACAACAATAGCATTCTTACAGCCGATTTTGTTTTGGGCATAATTCTAAATCTAAGTTGTAAGTTAAACAACCCGCGTGTATCTGCCGAACTTTCTAATGCTGCAATAAAAATGAGCGAAGGAGAAATAATGGAAATTAAACTTGCCAAGGAATGTAACCTTGATGAGTATGAGTATATCAAAGTTATAGAGCATAAAACAGCGTCACTATTTGAAACATCAGCAAAAGTAGGTGCTATACTAGGAAATGGAGGAGAGGATCAAATTCGTGCATTAGCAGCATTTGGCAATTTACTTGGAGTAGCATATCAGGTTCATGATGACCTGGTTGATTGGAACAATGAAGATAGACTCTTTAATTTACTAGTAAAGAAAAACGATCGCTCCAAAGAATTTGTCGAAAGGATGGAGAATCTTTATCTGACATATTCTCTGAAGGCCAAGAATGAGCTACATAAGATAAGCGACAGCGCCCCAAAGAAATATTTGCAGCACTTGACGGATCTGGCTTCGTTTGGCAGGTTCTAATAATATATAAAAAATTGCTCTCGGAAACAAAGAAAGCGGTAATAAAAAAGATTTCACATAAAATAATGTGATTTATACTATTTTTTCATTTTCATTTTTTCATCGGCTAACTTTGTCTTGGTGGCAACGATGGCGTTGCTGCCGTTGTCGTCGTAGATTGGACTAGGACCTTAGTAGTAGTATTATTATTATAGCCAAAATGTCGTGACGAGGAACCGATAGTAGCACCAGTTGATGCCTGAACTATGAGCCCGTTATTATTGTTATTATTGTTGCCAAAATGAGGCACAGCTTTTGATGCAAACTCCAGTATGGGTGCATGCCAGACTCCAAAACCTACAATAAATATCATTGCAAAACCTAGCACTGCGACCATTGCTCGCGGTTCTTTGATTTTGCTCATATCTGGTGCTTCTTCCATGTACATCTTTCTAATAATCCATGCATAATACCCTAGAGAGAGGGCGCTATTAAGTACTCCTGCAATAGCTAGATATGGTCCCCAGCTTACCAGCGGACCACTGTTAATTGCGGCTCCAAATAAGACCAGCTTACTCCAAAAACCATTTAGAGGAGGGACTCCGGCGAGAGCTAAAAGCGAAATTGAAAATGCTATAGCAGTAATGGGCATACGACGACCAAGACCTCTGTATCTCTCAATACTGTAACTAGCAAGTGCTGTTGCGACAGCCGCAGCTGCTATGAACCCAGCAGATTTCATCACGGCATGATTTAGTATATGAAAAAGCGAACCAGTTAGGGCTTGGTTGGAGTACGGTGCGATCGCTATGCCTATCATAATATAACCCGCTTGTGCAATGCTCGAATATGCAAGGATTCTAGGAACGCTCTTTTGTATTAGTGCACCAAGGTTACCGAGTGTCATTGTAAATACAGCAACTATAGCAAGTGTTACTGTCCAATCAAGGTTTAAGGCAAACATTCCAAGTACGATCACTCTCAATGCCGCTGCAAATCCAGCTTTCTTGGTGCCAGCTGCCAGTAGAGCACCGATCGTAGTAGGCGCGCCTTCATATGCATCCGGCAACCACATATGGAACGGTACAAGTCCCATTTTAAATCCAAAACCAGCTATGAATAATGCTATTGCAAGCAGACCTATCGGTACCAGTCCTTTCTGAAGATTTGCCATTGCATGTATAGAATCACCTATGTTCGTTGTTCCAGTAAGTCCGTAGACGAGACCGATCGCAAAAACCAAAATAGCGGAGGATAATGCGCCGAACATAAAGTATTTAATGGCAGCTTCATTTGAAATTGGATCACGTTTTGAAAATGCTGCCAAAGCATATGTAGGAATAGACATTAGCTCCCATGCAACAAGCAGCATTACAAGGTCAGTCGAATATGCAATAAGCACCATGCCTATGCTGGATAGCAGAATAAGAGAGTAATAGGCAGCGGGATTTATTCTGCCCTTCATGTAATTCCATGAAGAAACCGTTACCATAATTGACACTATTAGTAGAGATATAGCAAAGAAGGAACCAAATAGATCGTCTGATAAAACGCCTTTGCTAAACAGAACTGCAGGCATAACCTCTCCGGTAAGTATACGGAAGATAACTATACCTATTGTAAGAATTAATGCACCAGATGCAATTCCACTATACAGCCGGTTGTTTGATCCCCTTTCCTTTTTGAAGGCATCTACTACAGGAATAGCAAGTCCTACAACCCCGAGTATTACAGTAACTATAAGAGGAGTCGAAATTATATTATCCACCATTTTTTCTTTACACCATCTCTCCTATTTCCTCTTTTATCTTATTTCTGATACAATAACATGAGCATAACAATTATCATGATGCCTACTCCGAAGACAAATAAATAAGTTTGAGTTACACCTGTTTGTCCGGATCTAACGACTCTAGAGAAGTATGCCATAGAATATTGGAAAGCAGGACTGATGCCATCAATTATTGTACTCTCGAAATACCTCCAGATTATACGATATATTGCAAGAGGCCCAATAACGGCTCCCCAATAAAGTGCGCTATTAAGATACCATCTGTTGTAAAGGAACTTCCAGATTGCCCTTGTCACAATATTCTTTGAAATGATAGTAGGACTTGGTTTTCTTGCAATATAGAATACATATCCGAGAACAGAACCTACGCCAAACGCCCCAAATGATGCAGCTGCAGCTATTGGATTTAGGCCCAAAAATGTTTTGTTATTATTTTCCCCTTCATTACTATTGGCAGCGGCGCCTCCTTGTGCTTCATGGACTACTGACCCTCTCCCTTCTGTTCCGATTCCAAATGAATGTGCAAGATAGCCACCAAGTAGGTGGGTAATCTGACCCTCAAACATAAAACCTACAAGGCCTATTCCTATTGTTGCTACAGCCAAGATTGCGAATGGAATCCACATATTCTTACCTACTTCATGCAGATGGTGTCCTGCACGTTCCATTTCTTCTAAATATTCGCTTTTCTTGCCGAAGAAAACCATACCAATCATCCTAAATGAGTAAAAAGCAGTCATTACTGCCACGATTGTCGCGATGATAAATAATGGCCACGCTTGAGAATAACCAGATTCCAACACAGCAGCAAAAATTGCATCTTTACTCCAAAAACCAGACGTTACTAAAGGGGCGCCCGCCAAGGAGAGACTTGCAAGCAGCATAAAGATATAGGTCTTCCTCATATATTTACGAAGACCACCCATATCAGTCATAAATCTAGATCCTACAGTATGAAGAATTGCACCAGCGCCCATGAAAAGTGATGCCTTGAACATGGCATGGCTCATGAGATGGTAAAATCCTGCTGTATAACCCTCGACAAAATGTACTGACAGTCCTGCTATGCCAAGGGCCATCATCATATAACCGATCTGGGAACCAGTCGAATACGCCAATACTTTTTTGATTTCTGGATTAACAAGTGCTTGTGTCGCGAGCAAAAATGCAGTAATAGCCCCTACCCATGCTACCACTTCAAAGAATTGGGATACACCAAATGCAGCCAGTGCAAAGAATAACGGACCGATACGCGCAACTAGAAATACGCCGGCTTTGACCATTGTTGCGGCATGGATAAGAGCAGAAACAGGAGTTGGGCCGGTCATGGCTTCTAATAGCCATTCATTTAATGGGAATTGAGCAGACTTGCCAACCGCACCACCAAATAACAATACTGCCGCTGGAACAAGTAAGTTCTGATGAGCCATCTGTGCAGCCCAGGCTTGGTTTTGAAGTAACTCTTTGAACCCAAATGTTCCGGAATAAACAAATATCATAAACATGCCTGCCAGCATCATGGTATCTCCTGCTCTTGTCATAAGGAAAGCCTTCATCCCAGCATGAGTTGGAGAAGCCCACATAGCAACTCCCCCAGCCCTATCACCTATCTTTCCAACAAAATCCTTTTTCTTGTCATAATACCAGAAGCCGATTAGTGCATAAGAAGCCAATCCCACGCCTTCCCATCCAAAAAATACCATAAGCAGGTTATCAGACAACACTATTAGCTGCATAGATCCGATAAAGAATAGCAGGAAGAACCAATATCGTGTAAGGTCTCTGTCGCCATGCATATATCCTGTAGAGTATACAAATATTAGAAATGAAATCCAGGCGACCAAATTAGTCATTACTACAGATAGCGGATCGGCCAAGACACCAGATTTCACATTAACTATAGGGATCCACGGTATCTGACTATGTATTTCACTGCCAGACAATGCTAACGGGATTAAGGTTGCGGCTGAAATTGCACTTGCAAGTGCAAAGCCTACAGCAGTATAATCTCGTATCCTATTACCTGCAGCTCGAGCAACTGCTGCTATAATGGCTGCGCCAACAAATGGTAGAATCCATACTAACCAAGCACTTATTGCAAGCCCTTCAAATCCAACTGTACCAACCATTTTTTTATTTCACCAATTTTCCTTCCCACTCATAAGTTCTTCTTTCTTACCCTCTGGTTCTTTATTTTGTTCCATACAGACTAGCAACCCTATCTACTTTGTTGTTGTTGCTACCGCTCCTTTCAAAGCGCTTGATATCTTAATTAGTCCTATATTATAATTATTGTTGTTGTTGTTGTCTTCATATTGACTGCTAATATCATAATTATAACTGTGTATTACATTATTGCTAAATTTCTGGGAATTTACCATGACATTTTTGTAATGATGTACTCCGGCGGCTTCTATTGCTACATTCTTGCTATTAGCAGATGCTACACCACTATCGCCTACTGCACCAGGCCTTTCTGAACCTGCTCCCCCTCCACCATTGCTACTGCCACCTCCTCCTGCAGTTGGCAACGGCAGTACATTAGGTGTATGGGCGAAAATTCCTTGAACATATCCTGCAATGGGATTAAGAAATGGAGCAGGATACACTCCAATAATAAGTGTTAGTGCAGCTAGGGCGCCCATTGTTACTGTAATATACCTATTTGCATCCTTGACATGAACTAGTTCTTGAGGAATCTTTCCAAAGAATATACGCTTATACATCCACAGAATATATGCGGAAGATAAAACAGTTGTCAAAATGCCAAATCCAAATAATGCAATTCTTAGAGAGTTCATATCGTGTATACCTGTCTGCAAAACACCATTAAATAAAATCCATTCTGCCATGAAACCACTGGTAGGAGGTATGCCGATGATTGTAAGTGCTCCAATCATTGCAATGACCGCAGTATAGGGCATTTTTCCCGCTAGCCCACCTAGCCTAGACATACTTCTTGTGCCCGTCTGTAGAATAATTGAACCAGCCATCATGAAAAGTATTCCTTTGCCAAGGCCATGAGTAACATACATCAAAGTTCCGCCAGTAATCCCAAGCATGCTTTCAGAACCGAGACCAAACAAAATGTAGCCCATTTGGCTTATGCTAGAGTATGCAAGAACTCTTTTGATGTCATCTTGCATCAATGCCATTGCTCCACCATAAATCATCGTAGCAAGACCCCACATGTTGATGTAAAGACTATACTGGGTATAGCTGCCAGTTAATAGTTCTAGCCATAACCGTAACAGTCCGTATGCTCCAATACCAATCATTGCTGGTGATAACAGTGCTGAAACAGGGGTAGGAGCCTCTGCATGGGCATATGGTAGCCAAATATGCAGGAGAAATGCTGCTAACTTTACACCAAGCCCCACAACTAGAGCAAATACGATAATGGATAGCCACTGAGTCGGAATCTTTGCAACATTAGCCTTGACAGTCGCATAATCAAAGCCTCCTGCAAAGAAGCCCATTGCCAATAGGCCAAGTAGCAATATGACGGCTCCCACATGAGTCCAAAAGAAGAACATAAGGGCAATTCTAAGACGTGCACCGTAACCATAAAATGCGACCAGAAAGAACGATGGAACAAGCATTAATTCAAAAAATACAAAGAATTCAATCAGATTAGTTGCAAGGACTGTACCTAGCATACCCATTGAAAACGTCATATACAGAGCAAAATAGAGTGCCATTTGATTCTGTACATGTTGCTGTTGGCTTCTATCAACAATAGACGTTACCTGACCACTTGGACCGCTGGTGCTGGTGCTACCGCTACTGCCTCCGCCGCCAATACGGCCATGTATATCTTCCATGATTTTGTGGATCATATAAGGCTTGGAATAAAGTGCAAGAGCAGTACATAATATGTAAATTATCAGAGCAAATGGAAGGCTCAGACCATCCAATCTAAGACCGAAATTGCCAAATTGGCTCCAAGCATAACTTTCTACATACGCTGACTGTCCACCATGCAACGTGGCAGCAGGGACAAAAAGGAGTGTAGTGGATATAGCCAAAATACCAAATGAAAACCAAGTTACAGCGTTAATGCCAATTCTTTTACCAAGAATATAACAAACAGGAGACAGAAGAAGAGGCAAAAATGTCGCAGCTAACAAGAAATATGCCATTTTTGATATCTCTATCCGCGCATACTTTTAAATTCTTCGACATCAATTTCTTTGTATAGTCTATAAGCTATAATAATTATTCCAAGTCCCACAGCTACTTCTGCGGCCGCAATAGCAATAGAAAACAATGCGAATACTTGGCCCTGAGCATTAGAAAGATTTCTTGAGAAGGCAATCAAATTCAGATTTGCTGCATTAGCAATAATCTCTAGTGCAAATAGCATACGTACAGCGTTGCGTTTAACAACGAGGCCGTAAATCCCGATTGCGACTAGAACAACTGACACTAAAACATAATCAATCAGTTCGTTCATTTTTCTGTTCGATCTCCTCTCTACGAGCTAATGCAAGTGCGCCTATCACGGCGCCGGCCAGAGTTAAAGCTAATGCAATCAAAGCTGGCGAATAATAAGTCAGCATTTGTTTACCTATCGCAGTAAAGTCAACGGCTGGTGCTTTAGGACTGCCAAATGTTTTGCTATTAACACTAGATACTATAATCAATGATCCCATACCAGCCATTAAAACCAACATAAGGACAAAGCCAGCGGATTTTCTTCCTCTGTCTTCCCTTCTACTAAACAGAGCTTGGGTTCTAACTAACATAACAGTAAAGATGACTAGTACCGCGACTGCTCCAACATAAACCGTAATCTGAAACATGGCAACAAATGGCGAATCTAAAAGAATAAAAAATCCTGCAATTCCTAACATAGATATTGCAAGAGCAATTGCACCATAGATCAGTTCACGACTTTCCAGTGAAATTATTGCAGAACCTATTGTCAAAGCTGCTATACCAATAAATATAGGGTCAGCCATGTGTCGCACCCATGTCACCAATTTTTAATTCAACGTTGCCATCGTATTTTGGTTTGATTGCTAGTTGTGCAGGAGTGTATATCAAATGT
>DATFDI010000177.1:0-7231 GCA_035252175.1 Nitrososphaeraceae archaeon | reverse complement strand
ATATCCACAACATGGACACCATAATCCATCCCATTTGATAAATATCTCACATATTTGACAACGTTTCTGTCCAGTAGCATAACGACCTGAACCAACTGGTTTTTGTGCCTTATGACGTATACATATACCTTTACAAGTCATACTTTCTCACTCAGTTTGCGTGATCATTTTTCTATTTAAAGTTGTGTAACGATGAATTATTAGAACAATTATCTAGCATTAAATCCTATAAAGAAAATAGAAAGATACAAAGTTTCTGGCTCGTTAACGCACTGACAGATCCTTGACTTCGAATGCTTCATTCATTGTTAGGTATTCTTCGATCTTCATCCTTATATCGTCGGGTTCAGTATCATCCATCCCAGAGAACCCTGCTTTAAAAGAGATTTTATTCCCAGAGACATTTACATCCTCAACTTCCATGTCAGCATACACGTTTCCAAGTTCATTAACCCATTCTTGAGCTTCATTAGAGTCTACTCCTGACGTATCTATATTTACAGTTAGCATCTTGGTCATTTATCTAAACTCACCTATACCACATTTAATCTAGATATTAATAAAGTTGACTACTAAATACTAAAAAACGCCTGACAGAATTTAAACATCTTTAGGCTTATATTGATATATAAATATAACTATAGATGAAGCGGTTACTCTTTCTTTTCCTCTGAACCCCAATATTTTATAAGCTCTTTTTCAAATTTTGATGATTGATCCTCGTTTAAGGATTCTCCACAGTTTTTATGTGTTGGAACAACCCGCATGCCTGAAAGCTTAAAATCTACTTCGTAGAAATGAACCTTGGGACAGTTGCACATATATGAATAAAAATTGTTAGATTATGCCTAACTTATTTGTTTATTTCTAATGCCGGCATACGACTGTCGAATTATCATTATCGTACGTGCAATCACCTAGCCACAGATGACAATTTTTTCAAGTATATTGACAGTATTAAAAGCAAACTTCAAAACTAATTTAATACTTTATGTTAATTACATCTCTTATAGAGCGTTTAAAAATGAATATACTTATTGCCACTACATAAAGCGAAGAATCAACAAACATTTATCAGTTCGACGGGACGTATTCTGTACATGGTAAATGCCACAAAGCCAAATACAGATGACACTTGTATTATGAATAAGAAAAGGTTATTTGCTTTTGCATTAGCAGTGCTGTTAGTGACAGCTGTCGTAGCCACCAGTGCTTTGAGTTCAGTAAAGAATGCTTATGGTCAAGGCAACAACAATTGGTATCTAGGTAAGGGCGCTCAACCTAACACCTATTATACCTACAAGATCCAGAATGCAGATACTGACCAAGGACAACCATTTACAATGAATATTTATTTTAAACAATTTAACAGTACTGGACATTACTGGATTGCGCCGGTATACGTTGTAACCCAAGGACAAGTCTTCAATGGAACATTTCACCTAAGTGATCTAGACCTGAGTGTTCTCGGAACTTCGAAAATTCCAGATAATATGACCAAATATGCCAGTGGATACACTAATTCAATACACTGGCTTGCATCTTTTGTACCCAAACCAGGTCAATCCCTAAGTGCTGCGTATTGGGGTAAAATAGCATCCATAGGAGGTTCACCAATTGCACCAACTGGCTCAGCTAAGGTCACTGTACCAGCTGGAACATTTGATACCAAGGTAGTCTCTTGGCATAAAGGTTCAGATAACAATATTTGGATAAGTCCTAACCTTCCGTTTCCAGTCAAAGCACAAACCTTTGCAGACGTAACAACAGGAAATCCACCTATTCAATATGCGTTTGATCTTCTGGTAAAGGGTCAAGGTCCTCCTCCACAACCCAAAAGCCAAATTGAGATTCCTAAGCCTCCCCTGACCATACAAACTCCTCGTGGAACATATTATATTCAGCTGCTTTGGGATCCACCTACAATTCAAGCTGGAAAAACTACGGATTTTGGCGTAATCTTTCAGGATGCCTCAAAAAATATAGTGAATCAGGTAAGCTATAGTTTCAAGGTAACAGACCCAAGTGGAAAGGTAATTGCAGATTTGCACAATCAAAAAGCCCCAGATGGAACAGGTAAACAAACGGTTAAATTTGACAAAGAAGGTCCATTTGACATCTTAGTAAGTATTGATGCAGTTGAAGGTCAACCAAGTGGAGAATTTGTAGAGAATGCCGACTTTCATGTGATAGCGGTAAAAGGATGACAGTAGTAAATAGATAAATCTTTACGCATCCTACAAATAACTTAATGGTTCGTTCGTTGCGTAACGAAAGCTGCAAAGCTCCCAGTTCGTTGTGACACGATCAATCGAACATTAAGAATCTGTGAGGACAGTAAGAGATGTTCTGGAAAACTCAGTGTTGCACTATGATCATCCGACCTATTTTTATTTATTGACACAATTGTCATTATTGCTAAACAAGGTTAATGTCTCTAAAAATATTGGTCATGCTTTACATTAGCAGCGTTATTCTTGTATACATGAATCACCATTCTACATTTACCGGCTTATTAAAACTCGCATAGACAAGCAAATCTGGAATATCAAAAATTGGTCAATTCTTTTCAGTTTTTACAATGCAATCAATTAGTCATCTGAAATAGACATTTTGCATCAACCAATTAACATAATTTTTTAATTTTTCATCATCTACTTTGCACCACAAGTGGATGGAGCCTGGTAGCACTTCTATCCTACCGTGTTCTAAAATTATCTTGACACCTTCCTTTCCTTCATACATATATGCATCACGGGCCTGAACCTTATCTCCCAAAATCTCGGTTGCCATGTATTTTATCTCTTCTCTTTGAATAGGAAATGTCTTTCGAAATTTATCTACCACTATGCCAATGTTTTCTGTCCCATAGGAGTCTATATCCGAGATCTTTTTTGAATCTGGAAAATGCAGTTGCAAGCTTAAATTATATCGAGAGCCTACAAAAAGGGCTAACTCATTTATCTTTTGATACGCAACATTAGGACTCCTATTCAAGATCATTTGGAGATTTTTACTGTTAGCAATTATATTGCGTCTCAGCTCTTCAATTAAATCAGAAAATAACACCATATCATGAACTGGCAGTATTCATTTATAATATCTACTTTTAGTATAGCAGTTTTACAACTTTTATTGCGCTGCATATAAGTGTTCAGTGATGTTTGCTGTGGATGGCGGATCGGAGCGGGCGACAAGTATTGAAGACTACCAGAATACATGCACTGAGTTTATAGCAGACATTAGTAAGGATTACAAGGACTGGGTTGATAGATACCAGCTTAGCGAAGAGGAAAGTAAGTCAAGGAAAGCAGGCATAGATAAAATAGTATTGACAACAAATGACTGGATTCTCAAATATGGTGACACAATTAAGAAAATAGACATTATCATGAATGATGGTGTTAACAAAATGGCAGAGAATACAGCAGGATATCCATTCGGATTCAATGTTTTTGTAAATAACATGAGCAGATACACTATCCATCCCATAGGCGAAATTCAATTAAATATAATAGTAAACCCTAGAAATGGGAGGCTTGCTCGCATAGGAAATTACAGCAAGGATCAATTGTTTCTAATTAATTCTAGCTCACAGGTAAACTTTAGGGTTAGCCAAGAAAGCTTAAGAGGGGTTGATATTTTGAATGATTACATTGTCATAGATGCTAAAAACTGCCTAAAACACGACATTATATCTATCACAGTACTAACAGAAGAAGTTAATGAAAACTCAGTTATGGAGAGCAGAGGATATACAACTCTTATCTTATTATCATAAATTTTGGTAATTATATCAAGATTCAATTGATTAATAAGTCAAGCACATAAACGGGTACAGCAGTACATTTATTAACTATGTATACAGTTGGCAGAAATTGTTAGAAAACAGAGTAAATAATACGATTTTAAGCAGACTGGCAGGAATTTTTATGAACACATATCTATTTTTTGTATAAAACAAGTCCACTACGATCGTATTATTACTATATGACTATAGGGACTATTATTTCGAATGATTAATTAAAGACAAGATTAAATCTCTAAAATACCTCCGGTAGTCTTTGGAATATTAGGGCGACGGTCGTCCAGTTTGGTCTAGGACATCAGATTGCCAATCTGGTAACCCGGGTTCAAATCCCGGCCGTCGCATTCCTTATTTTCAAATCATAATTCTTTTAACAGATAGAATACGGACAAATCAAAAATGAAGCAGAAATATCTGTTTGCGACTTACTGAACGTGGTATATTAATCACAATAAAAATGTGTACAGCAGTCTATTGGGAGTTACTGAATTAATAGACCAGTATGAAGCCAGATTTCATACAAGCGTGCGATCCATAGGTACTACATCCTCAATGTGCGTCTCCTGTCTCTCCGATATCCTCTTTAATACTTCGATAGCAGCGATCTTGTGAAGATATTCATTATTATTTCCACAGCTATAAGAATAAGTACACCTGGGGCACCCGCTTTCACTTCTGCACAAGCATTCTGTTAATATTCGTAATGACCTCTCTAATGCATTTTCGAATTTGTCATAAAGTACTCTGCTAGCACCATTTCCGCCAATGGTACCATCGTATATGAAAATTAAACCTGATGAGCCTAGAGATATTCCTCCCAGGTCTTGGGATGCGCCTCCAGTTATCATTGTACTCCCTTCTATCATTACATGTTCAGAAGCATGATATCCACTCATCTCTATATATTGCTCATCGTTTGCATTTTTTGAAGCATTTACAGGTCTTGGTGCTCTGAAAACAAGCCCTTTAGTTATGAATTGAAACTCAATAGGATTTTCAAACATGACTTTGGTCCCTTTTGCAACTTCCTGTCCGATTTCAATATTGGAATAGCCTAAGACCCTCTTTTGAATCTTCAAAGAACAGTATTTCACTTCTATTCCGATTGCTCTTTTGTGTTCGTATGTGCTAAGCACAGTTGGCATCTCATCAAGTATTGACTTTGTGTAGTATGGATAATCATCTGGAATGCGTATTAATTCCGCATATGATCGTCTTTCGTTTTTGGGATCGAAATGAAGCTTTTTTACCTGATATCTTTTTCCAGATATAAAGTATATTGCATTATCATGTAGCTCCTCTAGTGCTTGCGGCAATGAACGTTCAGCAACCAATTTTCCACTGAAAAATATATCGGTACCATCTCCAATTCCTCTAATACTAAAATCTCTTAAAATGCTCATTGCTTTATTGAAATCAGGAAGGAATTTTCCGTTTGACATGTGCAGCAAGCCTTTCGAGGTAAGTCTTTCAATAATATGCGATATAGTAAACGATTCTGTCACCAAAATAGGTCTGTCACAAGCCATGGCAAGAACTTGATGTTCCTCTACAAATGGATTAGAAGGATCAGTGTATGCCATTTCCTGGTCTGCCATGTAATCACATGGATGTGATTTATAATACTGACTTATAGGATCATTACCTAATGCAAGAAACGCGTATCCTTCCTGCCCACCTCTTGCTGCTCTTCCAACGCGCTGGACCAGTCGATTAACAGGAACTATATCTGATACGATGGCATCTACATCACCAACGTCTATTCCCAACTCCAATGTAGGTGTTGCTGAGATCGCCATTAATTTGCCATTTATAAATGATCGTTCAACTATTTTACGTTCTATTGGCAATAATCCTGCTCTATGAACCTTTATTTTTAGACCTTGTTTAGATAAATAAAATGCAAGAAGCTCAGAGCCTAAATGTGATTTGTTAAATGCAATTGTCTTATGATTATTTGTAGTCATTTGTCTGACCAGATCGATCATCAAAGATCTACGTGAGCGCAAAGACGGAAATAATATTATAAAATTAATTTTGCCTCGTCTGCCTTTGCCGTATACAATATTCATTTTTCTTCCAAATAAAGACATGCAGAAATCTTCTGCATTTGGAAGAGTTGCAGATGCAGCTATTATTTGCAGTTTTCTATTTCTTGACATCCTTTCAAGTCTCTTTATGATATAATGGACGTTCGCCCCAAAAATACCAGTATATATATGAGCTTCATCAATGACTAGAAGTCCAGCATCAGTAATTAAATACGAAAATTTTGTCCTATTTAGTAAATGATAATGAATAACGTCAAAATTTGTGATAATAATTTCTGGAGGACTTGACAGTATAGAATCCCTTTGTTCGCGTGTAGTATCGCCATCAAATATACTTGCATATATCCCCAAAGGCTCTCCAAGCTGTTTTATTTTTGCTAACTGGTCTCTGGCAAGTGCTTTCGTAGGATATACAATGATCGCAAATATTTTTCGTTTTCCTCTTATTTTAGACTTGCCAGACCTTAAAAGTGATAATTCTTCAAAGATCTTCTGCAAAACAGGGATACAAAATGCCTCTGTCTTACCCGAAGCAGTTGGTGCAACAACAACTACATCTTTTCCACCTAGAAAAGTCTTAACTGCTTCTTCTTGAAACTTGTATAGTTTGTTAATTTGTATTTCTAACAGGGTATCGATTATTGCATCATCTACAGGCAGGTTTTTAACTTCTATTCCATATTCAGGTTCAGGTTCCTGTATCACCTTATAATCCACTACATAATCCTTTTGGGAACGCAGTATGCCTTTGAGCATTTCATTGTCATTGGCATTATTATGTAAAATCATAGCATTTATTTCAGATGTTGATCGAAGAAGCCTTTCGTGTTCCATCATAGATTTCAAACTTTCAATGTCAGTAATATGTCCACTATCATACATGCTTAGAAATTCCAGATAAGCTTCATCGAGGTTGCTCATCGAAGGTACTAGTGCACAAATTCCACATCCGGAACAAAGGATTGTCAACCTGCCATCATGTACCTTATTGATATCTATTGAATTAGGAAGGTTACACTTTGGACATCTGTATCGAGACACACTTCCGATAGATTAGTAACAAGATAAATTTTTTTTTCTGGATTTAATGAGATTCTGTATTATTTAAGGATCTTACAGGAACCACGATATATGGTAAACATACACTTATCTATCTGGGCAGTTTTATTAGTACGTAGTGGTAGATCTAATTTATGGTCGTGGTGTGACTGATCTTGTTCGTGAAGTGCCCTTTTTTGCCAGCATATTTAGAAAATACATTGGTATTAAACTCTTTCATTCAAAGCCCGCGATATATGGCTCGGTAGACGTTAACAATATTTGTAACTTGCATTGCAGTCATTGTTATTGGTGGTTGAATAGAAAAAATGAT
>DATFDI010000176.1:0-3337 GCA_035252175.1 Nitrososphaeraceae archaeon | reverse complement strand
AATAATTATGTTGTGTGGTTGATGTCATCTGCTGCTGGTCTTGCAATAATATTTTCAGTTGTCGCAAGAAGTGTATCGAAAGGGGAAAGTGAAAATACATTTATCAGAATAATTAAATTTATTATTAGAAAAATATGAGAAAAACAAAGAAGTAATGACTATATATTATGAAATGCGATATATCCTACGGATTATAGAAGAATGTTTAATAAAAATATTATAAAGGTTATTATTATAGGAAGGTTCAGTAGCTGACGAAGGTTATTGAATTAATATGAATATCTGTGAAACAGAAGTACCTATAACAATTTTAGCAAAGACATGTGGGTGCAAAGAAAAGAAAGGCAGAAAAGTAACATACAGCTTAGTTGATGCGTCTCATAGTCTTTGCGTAGATAAAAATGATATAGTATTAGCTGAACTGGACGCATGTGCAAAACTCTTAAAATATGTTACCGATGAAACTGACAAGAAGACTATAGAAACAGAGATGTCAGAATTAAAAATGGCTATAGATCTGATGAATTAATTCTTGGATCACTACTAAAAAACATATTCATCGATCTGTAATTAGTAGATGGATGTATGGCACAAAAGAGTACAGGAGCTTGAGATTCTCTCACAAGGACAAACTAGTGAAGTAGATATAAGATACAAAGTAGTTATTGCTTCATCATTATCTTCTAAATTAGGGCACTAGAAATAGGAATGATACATACTGCTCATATTCTACTATCTTTTTGAACTATCAACTGCATCCATTATTACTTGAGTGGCATGAGTACCAAAGTTGGTCTTACAATAATTCTCATTTCTTAACCTTGAATCAAGTTTATTTGTCTTTATTAACTCAGATACTCTATTTACAGCAGCAAGATAATTCATACCTGAAGTCCAGTCAAGTATAACCGTACATTTTCCACAAATGCGACTCTTTGCATTGGTGGCATATATTTCACCACAGAAAACGCATTTGTTGTAAACCATAGAGCTGCCGGCTCTTGGAGCATTTATGCCAAAATGAATCATGTTAAAGCAGCTCATACACAAATGTTGATTACATTCTGAACATGTATGATATTCTTCATTTTTAGTGCATCTTTCACACAATGTCATTATTGATCACAAATATCTTGAGATCGAGAATGGTTGTCAGTCGGAATTGATCGATTCATCATAATCATGATTACTATATCAATGGTTTTTATAAGACATATACAGCTAATTAAATTGAGATCTTATGAAATTTCCTTTTCCGTTTGCATATGCTCCACGCTGTGACAAAGAGGACAATCTCTGTTTGATCTGAATTTAAGGTCGAAAACTACCCCACACTTTGTGCAAATACGCAACCCTTGTGCCATTGTTTATACATCTGCATATAGTGCTCAACCATTTAACTACCTTACTACATATTATTTCTTGATTATAATAATGTCATCATCATTGCGATGTTTTTCCTCTTGAATAAAGTGGCTATTATATGGTTTGATAACAAGGAATATAACATTAATGATCAGTCCTGGTAGCGCGGTAGTGTAAGTAGTCGAATACAGCCCTTATCTGAATTCATTGTCTTTAAATCCTCAAGCTTAAGGTTATTAATTATCTATAATTAGAGACAACCAGTGTTACGGATTATTAACGTCTAGATATACGTGTTGTAAGTTCTTAAGCAAGGTCTGCCTTAATACTAAATAGCAATGATGAATTACACTAACCCCCAAGTAAGATACAGTAATATCAATAACCCCAAGAATGGCTATGAAAGAATTATAGAAGAGAGACAATATCAAACATCTTCAGATATTCATGAATGGTAGCTGGAGACATAGCTCTAAATGCAGAGAATCCACAAATAAGGAGTGTAGAACGAGGTAGTACCACTATTAACAATTATAGATAGATGGAAATTTCAAAGTTCGACTTAAAGTCATAGTAGGGTAAAATTTTTGCATAAGCAGGCAGCAGTCATTTAGATGGCTTTATAGCAGATGTTGCTGTAGTATATACGAAAAAAATGTACGTACCTTGCAATTCATGTAATAAAGAATTCAATGATCTAGTGGAGGGAGTGCGATATTCAAGCTCAATTAAAGGACTTCTATGGTTTTGTTCAGATGATTGTTGTAAAAACTATCTTACTAGTTCTGGTAAGATAGCCAACCATTAAAGGCAAATTAATAGAAAAGTATGCAAATTTAGGATCAAGGTTCGTTATAGCTCAACGAGTCAACATCGACAGAGAATTACTCAAAACGAAGAACATCTTAAGAAATTTCATGTCATTAACCATATTTCTGTAGCATGGTGAACTGTTGTTCTATACCTCGATTATGCCACAAGTGTTGCCGTAGCGAACCTATTTCCTACCTGGTCAACCTTAACCTTAACATTTTGTTTAACTTGTCCATTCTTAACAAATAATACAAATCCTTGTACTCTAGCTATACCATCTCCTTGTCTGCTTATCTCTGTAACATCTACATCATACTCTTTGCCTACTTCAACTGGTTTTGGGCTAGGCGAACCTCTATTAAAACCTCTATCGCCACTTCCTCCGTAACTTCTGCCTCTACCGCGGCCATAACCGCTATCTCTACCATAACTCATTTTAGATGTCAGTGGTCGTTGTCCTAATATAAATTGCCTGTATCGATAAGTATGAAATACATCTGGATACTCTGTATGCATAGAACAATAGTATTTCTCAAGAAAAATGGTTATGGTAATAAAAGTAAATAAGAATAAGATTCTGATTGCAGGGGATCTAGTTCACACTCAACTTATTATTAACCAAATAACAGTCGTAGTATGCCTCTCAAACCTCGTTCTGTTCTGTAATATCTTGCTAACATAGAAAGATGTAATAATAACAATATCCATCTCGTTGTATAAATGAATGAAAAAGGGCGTTGTAAAAACTGTGGTGATCAGATTAGTGATGACGTCAGCTCTCATGAGTTCTACTCAGAGCAATGTGGAGTAGAATATCAACTAGAACACAAATAACAAAATACACACCATCTGCCTCACACTGATTGGAATGACTCTTAATAATAATAATAATGCATGCATAGAAAACTATAGAACCCCCTATAAACTTTGTAGTCTTATTAGATTACTGAACATATAGATACATATGGTTGACTTAGTTTTAGGTAGAGGTATAACCGATCTTATTCGTGAAGCACCATTTTTTGCCAGCATATTTAGAAAATACATTGGTATTAAACTCTTTCATTCAAAGCCCGCGATATATGGCTCGGTAGACGTTAACAATATTTGTAACTTGCATTGCAGTCATTGTTATTGGTGGTTGAATAGAAAAAATGAT
>DATFDI010000175.1:0-5236 GCA_035252175.1 Nitrososphaeraceae archaeon | reverse complement strand
CGGCTGATTATTCAAAATGGAACTTTGTACTTACATCAAAATATACGACTATTAAACCAGGTGAGAATAGAATTACAGCTAAATACGAATGTGCAAATAATACCGCTTTGACATCCTTCTCTAGTGTTAATGTTACTGGGGCACCATCTGGTGCTACTAATACTACTAATGCTACTAATAGAACAACAACAGCGGGAGCATCAACAATAACAACAAAAGCACCGCTAGCAGCGAAATCAGAATTACCTATAGCAGGGTCCAAATCAGCAATCACTGAACCGAAAAATGCAACAGCACTCCCCTTAAATAGCACGGATTTACAATCAAAGCAAAAAAAAATTCCAATTGATCTTAACGATAAAACAAAGCTCTCTTCTGTATTAAACAGTACCAGAGTTGCCCCTATGCAAATTCCAGCCATCACCAATAGCACTAGCAGTCCCCTGAAAGCTGCGATAGCGCCGCAGGTAAAATTAATGCCTCAGCAAAATATCAAAAGCCCATTGCAAGAACAATACCAGCCAGCCGCTCAGAGCATATCAAAATTGTCAACATCAGGTGACGCAAAGCCCATAAGCAATAAGGGATTGGCTAGTACGCAAAGAAATGAAAAGCCAATTGTATTGCCCCAGCCTCCCCCTGGTCTACCAGTCCAGCCAGCCGATAATTATGGCGGATCAAATATGCTAGCAGTCTCAATAATTGTTGGCAATGACCCCGTTCGTGCTGGAGGAAAGCAGAGTCTCACCGTCTCCGTGTCTGATGCCAAAACGAATGATAAGGTTGCTGGCGCCAACATACTGGGCCAAGTTACTAAATCATCTGGAGCTGCAAGCAAAACATTTCTCCTTCATAGCGACTACAATGGGCAAGCATCTTACTCGTGGAAAATAAAGCAAACTGGCGTCGCACCAGATACCTATAAAATTGCAGCAACTGTAGCTGCTCAAGGCTATCGTCAGCAGGTCGCAGAAGCGAGCTTTACAGTCAACCCTTCTATCTCGGGTGATTTCGCTAGTAATGGCAAACTGACGAATAATAACAGCGATAAAGATCCTAACAGCGGCAACCTACTGAGTAGCCGCATACACGACTTCACTAACAAAATCGTGGATGATGCAAAGCAAAACATAAAGGACAAATGGACACCACGTAATTTTATCCTCCCTACTCCTTTTTGAATGGACATACTAATTAGTCGATTTTCGTTTCGTTTATCTTTTGCATATTCATATTGTTCTTCCAAATGCTGCTATCGATTGAATTATGGCACAACTCTTGACATTGTCCTTGGGAACAGGACCGTGTCTTTAATATCATCTAAGTTGACCAGCCATCTTACCAGCCGTTCGATACCTAATCCGAATCCTCCGTGAGGTACAGAACCATATCTCCTTAAATCCAGATACCAGCTATAAGCGTCTGCATTCAGTCCCTCTTTTTGTATCTTTGTTTTAATCACATCAATATCATCCTCTCTTTCTCCTCCACTGCTAATTTCTCCAAATCCTCCGGGTGCAATCAAATCGGCTGCAAGTGCTCTTCCTTTATGATTAGGATCTTCCTTGACGTAAAAAGGCTTAACTTCTATAGGATATCCTGTGATAAATACAGGTTCGGATGTACTTTTTGTTAGCTCGCGTTCAGAATCTATGTTTAGATCATCTCCCACTTGAATCGTTCTCTTTTGTCCTTCGGGCTCAGTTATTTCAATCTGCTTTGACCTAAGGGCTTCTATTGCATCTTCGTATGTTAATCTCTTGAACGGTATCTGAATTGCTTTTAAATTGTATAAATCTATTTTTAAGACAGCGAATGAATCGGATCTTTCCTTTATGGTATTTTGAACGACATACCAGATCAAATTTTCCTCAATTTTTAATATATCATCTAATGCAATCCAAGGGGCTTCCGCTTCTAAGTGTGAAAACTCAGCTAGGTGCCTTATCGTCCTAGACCTTTCAGCCCTAAACGACGACGTAAGGCTCCAAACTGGTCCCAGACAGAATATCATTGCTTCCAAATAGAGTTGCGCACTCTGAGAAAGGTTTGCGCAATCATCGAAATATTTTAGCTTAAAAAGCGTCGATCCTCCTTCGACAGCGGCTTTGACAATAGTTGGTGGAGTAATTTCCATCCAATCATTTTTAATAAACCAATCACGTGCAAATTTTAAAACAGAGTTGCGGATCTTGGCAATTTCAATCATTCTTCGGGTTCTTAAAGCGAGGTGCCTATTGTCCAATAAAAGCTCAATACTCTGGTATTCCCCTATAGGAAACGTGTTTTCGGCCACATTAAATGTTTTTATTCGTTTTCCTTTGACTTCATAGTTACCCTCAGGGGCTCTAACATCATGCTGTACAATGCCGACCACCTCTATTGAAGATTCTACCGTAAGATGGGCTGCAGTTTTGAGCGGGAAGATGGTTTGTATTATGCCACCTCGGTCATCACGTAATAGTATAAAGGCATTTTCCTTCTGCTTGCGTATTCTATACACCCAGCCTCTAATTGTAACTTCTTTCCCCACATAATTAGAATTTTTTATTTCGTTAGCTCTTAACATATCGCAATTATACTACATATAAGCGGCGATCTTCCTATTCTTAAGAGTTATGATGGGCGAGCTTTTCGATACCTGACAACAATGTTCAACATATGATGAAGGGAGATTGATACGTGGGAACCTTAAAAAGCTAAATAAAAAAAAGTTTTCGGCGGATGATTTGCTTATTTGTTAGATCCAGCAGCGCCTTGTTCGTATTCACTGCCTGTGTCAGCAGCGCCCGCGGTGCCCTTTGTCATGCCGCTTCTTCTTGCCTTTTCTGCAGCGTCTTCGCTACTTGTGCCAGTTTGACCTCCCTCAGCAATTTTTTGGTCATTCGGATCTCTGCGTACTGCAGTTGGTTCATGCTCCTTTATTTTGGCAGGGGACATGGGTTCTTTTTCATCAGATTCCTTAAGTGGATCTTTCTTCCGATCTGATCTGGTACCAGCAGCACCCTCTTCATATTGTCTTTCTTGTTCGTTAGAGCTCATGCTATACTACAATGCATCATAATTTATTTAACTATTCTATCAGACTTAATGTCGTGTGTCTGTATGTACTTTGATGATCACACAAAGAATTCTCATTTTTATGAAGATCCTGCCAATAAAAGTTCATAAATCACTAATTTATGTCGCTGTTTCTCCAATTAACTATGCATTAGTATAGCTGCACATAATGCTATTGTCCCATGTTAGGCGTTGTTATACGCATATAGTGCTCTCTGGACGGAAAACTAGTATGGAGTGCGCCTATGCATGGTTCAGCTCTTATCGTTCCAGGATCTGGTCATCTTACAGGATACTAAGAATATCGTTTTATCCGGCAATACTTAATGAAATTTGCTTTGTTTCGGAAAAGACTTGAATCATTTAGATTTTCGTTTTCTTACACTTCTTCTATCTCACTACTTTTGTCGGTGATTTTGCTTCCCTCGAATTTCTGATGTTGTATCAAGTCGTTTTGATTCTGAAACTGCTTACCACAATTGTTGCAGATAAAATTTGACATAGCAGAAGGAGAAATCTGCGGAAAGTCGTTTCTTTCTTCACGTACATGCGATTTATTTTTGCTTGCGACCTGATTATCCGAAGCTGTACGAGAAGGTTCCGTGGGCTGCTCCCGGGCCGGGCTGGTTATCTGATTAGTCTTTTTCTTTTCAGAGTTGTTTTCTTCCAGGGCTTTTCTTAAATGGTAACTGTCTTTGTATTCAATGTAGCCATCTAGGCTTTCAAAGAGCGCTAAGACCTGTGCATCGTCAGAGGTGGAGTTACTTTTGACAAAACTTATAATATCTCTCTTAAGTGCCGGAAAGCTCAAATTCTTAGTTAGATTAATAGCTTTCTGGATGAACGCATCATTTTTGCTTGCGCTTTCGACAGCTCTATTAATAGAGTCAGTGTCAAATTCAGGACTATGCCTCACAGCTCTAATATTATCGTCATCATTTTTATCCAATTATTGTTTTCCTCCTAATGCCTTTGCAGGACAGGTACATGTCTTTGGACAATAAATTTGATAACAGTTTCCATTAGGTAATTAAGTTGGTGAAGACGTGTGGGTACGATCAACAATAGTAAAGTGTTTTCTGCATATTTTGCTGCTATAGCCAGCATATTCATGAGTTCTAACAATTCATAAACATGCAGCCAGGGAAACTGTTTTAGACGTATCAATACCACGCCAACTCAGCGTATTTTGTTAATGTATTGATAGATAGGTGTTCGTTCTTTGTCACTAACCAGGGATGTTAGTCTACCACATCCCTTGCGGTTGCATCTTTAAAGAAATAATATAAGAACTCTACGGCCAGGATAGGAATTAATCTGATTTGTAGGTAAGAATAATAATGTATGACATCTCGTAGATACAACTGCCTACATTAGACAATGTTACCTTGTCTAGAAAAAAGTTTTATTTTTCTGTATCTGAGGTAAGCCTCTTGTGTGGAATACAAATTCAAGAGCTCCTAAACATCAGCAAATCTTAAATCCCATAAAGAAGTATCCTCGGAGTCCGAAGAAGTTGTTTGTAACTTCTGAAGATAACCATATCCGCATTCGTCTAATACATCCTCAAAATCATAGCGTGATTGTAATTTATGACGCTCTTCCTCAAATCTTTCTCGGAGCGCCAAATTTACTGCCTCAGATGTAGGAACCCCTCTGGTATACACGTACCAAAGATTATGGGCACCCCTCATTTCAGAAAGGGCCTGACGAATCTGTATCGACATCTTTGTATAGTAACGGTTCATAATTTCTGTGTTAACATCTTCCCAAGATGGCGTCCTCCAATAAGCTATTCTTTTAAAACCATGTGCTTCAAATTCCGCTGCTTGGCTAATACCTTGATCTAACGTTGTGACAACCACATCAGTTTTTGCTGCGACTGCATCTGTAAAATCAGTTCCAGGATCCATCCATCCCACAAAAATTATGTCGTACTCTTGTTCGATTCCCCATCGGGCATCAGCAATTCTAATATAATCTGGCTTTGGAATATTAAAATAGTAAAATATTCCTGCATCCTTTTCAATTCCGGTGGCATCTGGCAAGAATTCTCTTACCTTTTTTAGAAAGTCTCCGTAACCACAACCGACGTCTACATATTTAGGCTCATTTGAAATCGCCTTTGCAATTTGTATTACCCTTAGTACATCGATCTTTCTGTATGCGAAATACG
>DATFDI010000174.1:0-32599 GCA_035252175.1 Nitrososphaeraceae archaeon | reverse complement strand
TGCAATAGAAACCTATAACAGGCTGGCGGAAAAATATAGAATGACTGATTTAGTTACGCATGAAATGTTTGAAGAGCTTTTGGAAGAAGAGGTTGGCGATGAAGAAGAATGGGAGAAGCTTGCTGGAATATGGAAGTAGATCAATATCCATAGACATAAAACCAGAAATGCAGGAGAGTATAGAAGAAACTTACTCTCAATTCCTGATTTGTTTATAAATTTAGACTAAAATATATAAAATTTGATTAACAATTCTTTTGTAAGTAACATTGGTCTACGTGAATATATAAAATGTAATGTTGATTTTTTGTTTGTTGATTTATCAAATAATAGTCTGAATTAACGCGTATTGATCTAGTAGAATGATCACTTGATCGATCGAATAGCATGATCGATAATACGACTTTCCATAAATATTTGATTTTTTATGATATTATCACTATGAAATACAGAAGTAGAACAGAAATAGTAGCAATGATCCTGGAGGCCGCTAATGGTGGAGCTACCAAGACAAAAATAATGTACAAAGCATTTCTGAGCTATGCCCAGTTAAGAGAATATCTGTCCGTGCTCATTGGGAACAACTTGTTGGACTACCTAGAAGCTCCTCAGATATACAAAACAACCGAGAAGGGATTAAACTTTCTGAAGATGCATAATGAGATAGGCGAGCTTTTGCAGACTTCTGAAAAGTAATGTCTTGTAGTATGATGTTATAGCCCTAAAAATACTGATTGGGAATTATTAATATATATTGTATGATTAGATACTAATCGTATGAGATAGGAAATATTATTACAGTATGATTGAAGGTAAACGCTAGTCGCGCTAATCAAAAGCCATTGAACTTGTACTAACTGTTGACAATACGAAGAGCAAGAAATATCAATTTCAGCGACCTTTAGACTTGACTCTCTTATTTTATGTATTTCAATTATAATGATAGTGCATACAAAGTCTTATATGTAATACTAGTACAAGTCTCCAAAAGTAGTTAATATCACAGATTTATTTTGTACTTAGCCCAAATTCAATCAGTTGAGGAATTTAACTCGGTGGCGGGGCTCTCTCGGCTCCGCTGCTTTCTGATTGCCTACGTAATGCGATAAATCTCTTCCGTGTTAATACATCTCATTAATACACTATCGAGAACCAAAGCAAGTTCTTTTCGACAGTAAGAGATAAACTAATAACAGGTAGTGATATGCTTGATAATATAGTGTGAGTTCAACTCTAAATATGAAGTGAAAGGTATTTACGAAATTGATGTAGCCGAAGTCCAGATCTACCGGATCTTACTATGAACTGACACAGTCCACGAATAATTTATTCAATTGTATACTTAGGTCTACAAATGTAATTTCATGAATTAGAGGAAAGATCAAAACTAGAACCATTACCTCCGCAGATAAGAAGATGGTTGGTGATAATGAGTTGGTAACATTATTTTAGTTAGAATGACTGTATTATCTTTACTGTTTTTTCCTCCTAAACTATTCCTTTTGCTAATTGAGATAGAATTTCCGATGTATGCTGCAGTATATTAACATCAACTAACAGATATTATTTTAATACTAAATCTTGACATTCTAAAATTTTATCTGGTGATAGGTCTTATTCGGAATTTATTTGGATACATCTTTCCTGCTCTATTATAAATAAAATCAAAATCTTTACTGGATATAATACAAACAGGTATAATTCTCTGAAATATCCATATGACCTTCTCCAGATCTGCCAGAATCAAGTTTTCCTCAGTTTATGATAGAACCGGTAGGCATCTGAACCTTCTTCTTCATGACTAGTGGTTAATTTGTCAAGATCTACTTTGGGTATTGGTATCCATTCTATTTTATTACTATAACAGGTAGGACATTTTGCAACCGACACATTCTTTAAAGATAAATATGAAGCACACCAAAAACACGATTCACAAAGTAGAAAGTGTATTTGCCTGGAATTCCCTTTTTGGTCATTACCATCCTGATGATTATTATTTAGTCTACTCTGAAGTCTAGATATGCTAAATATAATGACACCTCCTTTCATTATTTGTTTTAAAGTATAACAACTATTACCCTCCTATATACGTTAAATTTGAATATTCGACATGATACTATTTAACTATGTCAGTATAAAAAGTTCTACAATTTAATATCTTTTATTTGCCAATATCTAAAGTTAACCCCCACCATCAATCTTTCTTGTAACAATGTAGCATATATTTTATTTTTTACTTAATTTTTTTGAACTAAGTCAATATCATCTCCTTTCAACCTTTATGCCTCCATTGTCTTTTTTGATATAAAAATTAATCATGTTCATTGTTACAATTATTAATACTTAAGCCATGTGGTGTAGCCAAAATAACAGTTATATTTTGATTATTGTATCTTAAAATAAAAAGATAAGTATGGATAGTTATCCATTAAGGGTTTTTCTGCTATTATGTCCTATTTACGCAAAGGATGTTATTATTGTCCTCCCTTGCATAAACCGCTAGGAGTGCTAAGTGTGCAGAGGTTATCTTTGAAGTCATTGTTATTTATATTTACAGGTAACCCGTTACCATTGTTAATATCTTCAGTGTTCTGCTTTGCGATGTTAGAGTTTACAACGTTATTGTGACTCTGAGGGTCTAAGAATATGCCATCATTGGATCCTTGTATGTTGTTCCCTGCTACTGTGGAGTCTAAGCTATTTACGAATGTAAGCCCAGCCAATGCATTGCCATCCATTACATTAGATTCTATGTCTGCACCTCTTGCAGAATGAGCTGCTACTGCGATCGTGTTTTTATCCATTATATTCTCTGAGACCATTGTATTACGGGTACCGGTCATAAATACTGCAATTTGATTGTCAGCAAAGATTAGCCGTGACACTTTTACATCATCAGAGCCTGTAGCTAAAACTCCAGCTTGGAAGTCTTTTATCTGACCTGCTCCAATTACTTCTACGTGTGCTGAGGCTGGTATCATTATCCCTACCTTTGAACTGCCTCTACCTGGACCATCAATTGTATATCCATTCATGTTTATTGTTGTATCGTCATTTCCTACTATTAGCCCATCTCCAGAGCAGTTGAGGTTAGAAGTTAATGTGACATTTCCTGAGACTACCTGCCCACAAGCAGGGTTCGTGGTTGCAGAACTGCCAGATGTAGAATCCGCTGGCGATGTACCAGTATTGCTAGTCGCTGCTGCTACGAGTGTGGGTTGCATTATTAATGTACCTAGTGCAGCCAAAGACACTAGTGTTGCTACCATGTATGACATTGTAGTTCGATTCATTCATAGAACGCTAGGAGATAAACTATTTATGTGAAACCCTATTTTGTACTACAGTTCACCTGTATGTCTATTAGACATAACTATTTATTGACTTTATTAATTGTAACTATTTTTTAGTAAAAGTAATCTATCTACTACGCAAATAGTTTCCTGCTTTATCACATAAATAAGATAGGTTATAAAAGTAAAGATGCAATTTGATTATAGATTCTCTATCAATATATGTATACAAGACTAATGATTTTATCATGTCTCTAGAGGCGACCGCATAAATTAAGTTCAATAGCATACAGGTCATAATAAGTGCAAAGAATTAAAACAACTAATTTCTGGATCTTTGAAGTAGATCAATAATGGATAATTCAGTTATTTATGGATTAATTAGTTCGTGCTTTTAACGCGTCTTTATCGTTGCTTGAATCAAATACTATTAGAGTCAAATGTATAATAAACTTCAATAATAATCTAATAGTCAGATAGACAAAAAGGCTCGGTTGATTGCAATTAAGCTTCCTGATTTATTATAAGAATTTGCATATAATGCTAGCTCACGAATTATTGGTTCTTCTGTAATTGTAACAAGAATTATAAAGAAATTCCATTGATCAATTGTGCATGAAGATTGCCATTGCCGGAGCAGGTGTGGCTGGCAGTTATCTAGGTAATTTGCTTCAAAAGAGGGGCCATGACGTAGAAATCTTTGAATCGTCAAAGAAAGAAGATCATTGGGCAGTTTGTGCATGGGGTGCATCGAGAAACATACTTTCAGAATTTTCACAGTGGGCCGGCCTTGATTTTGATGATTATATTTTGCATGCTGGTAAAACTCTGAGAATGGATCTTCCAAACAATGTTCGAGAATATCTTGATCTTAGAGGATTGGTTACTTATAATAAATACAGATGGGAGCATGATCTATTAGAAGGGATCAAGATCAATTATGGCACCAGATGTAATCCACAAACTTTTCCATTTAATAACTATGATTATGTAATTGATTGTACTGGACTTCACCGTACATTACTTCCAAAATCAAAAGAGGATTTCATAATACCAGCTTATGAATATCTAGTCGAAAATATCCGAGATATGAATGAATTCTATGTGATAGGTTATAAAGGTGCAAGAGGCTATTTTTGGTGTTTTCCTCTGGATAATGGAAAAGGATATGTGGGTGCCGGTGATATTGACAAGAAATATTATGGTATCAAGGAATTTTTCATACAACATCTTGAAGCCAAAGTTATAAAAAAAATAGGTAGACCCATACGTCTGGCCCCTCCCAAACGAATGGAGCCATTTAATTATAGAAATGTGATAGGAGTAGGCGAATCTATTGGATGTGTATTTCCTATGCTGGGAGAGGGTATAATTCCTTCGCTATTATGTTGTAAAATTTTTCTAGAAGTGCTTGATAAAAGTAGTGTTATATTTGATTTCAAGGAATATAGAAGAAAGGTACTTGATAAATTCAGATACTATGACGATGTTTACAGAATCGTTAGACTAAAGATGGACGGTAAATTAAGTACCGTAAAGCACTTTAATTTATTAATGAGCATGTATAGAAATATGAAGAGAGAAGAGAGCCGATTTGGCTTTGAGGTAAGTTTCGATAAAATGACAAGACTTGTTAATGCGTTATAGTCATTATTGTTATAAGTCATTATTGTTATAATCACAAGAATTTTAGACCTTGGTATTAATTAGTATTATCAAGTCAAAGCTATAGCAATTCTTTATGCAGTATTATCAGTATTGCGTTATAAATTATATCAATCTCATAGTTGTCATGAATATGTGCCCATTATTTGCTCTACGTCTTTGCAGCCTGCAAAGTACTAATACTTTACAAGGACAAAAATCTACTGCTCAATATCTAACGCAGAATATGCAAGATGTGTTCGTGTTTAGACAGATTATTCTGCTCTTTCTGCATTCATTTTAGGTTCAGCTTGGGATGATTTATTAATATCCACGTTATCATTTACTGGCGGCGAATTGCGTTTCATTATTTTCATTAAGTAATTTCTCATACTCTGTTTTTCTTCTTCGGTTACTTTCCCATCAATTAAATCTATAAGAAATAAATATATTGTTGCACCAATCTGATTTTGGCTAAATAAGGCTTCCGCCTCTACACTGAATTGACTTTTCCTATGCCAATATCCAATAGCCATTCCAAGTGGTACATATATTGCTATAAACACTAAGGCGAATATCCATATACTGCTAAAGATCGAATGTACAACAGGCACTCTGTCGATTAGCAATCTATATTGAATAGTAACGAAATTGGCGAATGTCATTATAAATATTAAATAAATACTATGACCATTCCTAAAATCAAGCCAACGTCTTCTCCAGTTACTATTTCCTAATAAAATCATGAAAATTCTGGGTAATCTAGCCTTGATCAACGGCATCACATCATCTCTTAACGGTAATTTCTTCCTTTGTATTATGGTGTTATCTAACAACCTAATCATTGGAAATTTTAAGGCGATACTTTGATATTATAAAATAATTATAATGTAGAATCAACAGTTACGAAACATTGCAAATTTCATTTGTTACACCAATATCACAAGTCGATCATAATACCTGACAGCCCATCAACCATCGAAGAGAATTAATATTATCTGTATGTAATTGTATGATATAACATTTCTAACCAATTTTTATCTAAGACAATATGTCTTATCTAGAAGTATATCTTTTCTCCAAAGCAGCATATTTATGCAGATCAACAAATTTGTTAAAGTCCTTAAATGTGACCATCATTTTACGCGCTTGTTGTGTAGCACCACTATTTTTTAACTCTAAGAACACTTGCTTTATTGCAAAAGTTGCAGCATAAAGTCCAGATAACGGAAACACTACGATCCTGTAGCCCATCTTCAATAGATCCTTTGATGGCAAATTAGGCGTTAATCCTTCCTCGATCATATTAGCCACCAATGGAGCATTGATGTCCTTAGCAATTCTTTTTAATTCGTCAATTGATCTTGGCGCCTCAATAAAAATTACATCTGCACCAGCCTTATGGTATGCTCTGCCACGTTGGATGGCCTCATCTAATCCAAGTGGAGCTCGTGCATCTGTTCGAGCAACAATGATAAAATCTTTATCTTTACGCGCCTCTACTGCTGCCTTTAGTTTCATGATATAGTCATCCTTCGAAACAACTTCTTTTCCTATCATATGGCCACATCTTTTTGGCCATACCTGATCCTCAAGGAAAATACCTGCTGCGCCGAGACTTTGAAGATCACGCACAAGCCGCCATACATTGAGTGGATTACCATAACCAGTATCGACGTCGACTATTACAGGAATACTTACTGCACGTATAATTCTCCGAGCATTATCAATAGTTTCACCAGCATTTAGAAATCCATAATCAGGCATTCCTAGTAAAGTTGCAGCAGAACCATAACCTGTTTGAAATATTGCATCAAACCCCACTTTTTCTGCTATTCTTGCGCTTAACGCATCGAAAACGCCAGGTAATACCATAATCTTTTTCTTGTCTTCAAGTTGTTTTCTCAATGAAAGCTTAATTTTTGTATGTTGTTTTATCACTAGTATGGCCAAATCTTTTGGAATATTAATTTTTTATCCTCGTTTCTATTGCCTTGATAAGGCATCTAATACAATGATTTCTTAAGAATTGTGATTTTATGATCAAATCAAGGTGGAAAATCTACTTTTTGGGTTATTCAATATTATTTTTACATATATTATAGCGCTATCAATATTAGACAAAATTATTGCCTTATTGTCTCTAAAGAATTCTAATCGATTTGATCGACGTTAAAATGACATAACTGTATTATAGATATCCCATACCAACATTAGGATATATACATCTGTTTACAGTAAGTTTAAAATATCCCAAACTATGCCACTTATTTTGTAAATTTTAGGGTGAATATGAGATGTCAATTCAACAAGGTTCAGCTGGTGGAATGCCAGTATTAATATTGAAGGAGGGAGCTAGCCAGACTAAAGGTCGCGATGCTCAGAAAAACAACATTACTGCCGCAAAGTTGATCGCTGAAATAGTAAGAAGTTCTCTTGGTCCTAGAGGCATGGACAAAATGCTGGTAGATACTCTGGGTGATGTTACAATTACAAATGATGGTGCAACTATTTTGAAGGAAATCGATGCTCAGCATCCAGCAGCTAAGATGATGGTTGAGATTAGCAAAGCGACGGATAATGAAGTAGGCGATGGTACATCATCAGTCGTAATATTAGCAGGTGCTTTAATCGATAAGGCAGAGGAATTGGTTGGTAAGGATGTACATCCAACAATCATAGTAGACGGTTATAGGAAGAGCGCTACTAAGGCTATTGAAGTTCTTAATCATATTGCTCAGAAAATTGACCCCACTGAAAAAGATCAGCTTGCTAGAATTGCAAAGACATCTATGCAAACAAAACTTGTCTCAAAGGAAGCCGATGAGCTTGCACAAATTGTTGTCAATGCAATATCACACGTATCTGAAAAATCTGATTCTGGCTACAGAGTGGATATTGATGATGTTAAGGTTGAGAAGAAGGCTGGTGGATCGTTACATGAGACTAAATTAATTAAAGGTATTGTTCTTGACAAAGAAGTTGTGCATGGTGGAATGCCAAAAAGAATAGAAAAGGCAAAGATCGCACTTATCAATTCTGCACTTGAAATTGAAAAGACAGAGTTTGATGCCAAGATAAATATCAACTCTCCAGAACAAATGAATATGTTTTTGGAAGAAGAGAATAGGATGTTAAAAGGTATGGTTGACAAAATTATTGCCGCTGGTGCTAATGTGGTTGTTTGCCAAAAAGGGATTGATGATATAGCACAACATTACCTAGCAAAGACTAGCATATTGACAGTGCGTAGAGTAAAAGAAAGCGATATGACCAAATTAGCAAGAGCTACAGGCGCAAGAGTGGTAAATAATCTTGAGGATCTCACAGCCAGAGACCTTGGTTCTGCTGATTTAGTAGAAGAGCGAAAAGTTGAGACAGATAAATGGGTTTTTGTAGAAGGTGCTAGACATCCCAAATCTGTAACCATACTAATCAGAGGTGGATCACAAAGAGTGGTTGATGAAGCCGAACGTTCAGTCCATGATGCGCTGATGGTTACAAAAGATGTTATTGAAAAGCCGGCTATTGTTGCTGGCGGCGGTGCTCCTGAAGCGCATGTAGCAGGTAAACTAGCTGAGTGGGCAAGTACTCTCTCTGGTCGTGAACAACTCGCAGCGCAAAAATTCTCAGAAGCATTAGAAGTGATTCCACTTACATTGGCAGAAAATGCAGGCATGGACCCGATTGATACAATGACAGAACTGCGGGCAAAGCAAAGCAAAGGCTCAAAATGGACAGGAGTCGATGCAAGAAACTCCAAAATCACAGATATGTCAAAGCTAGATATTGTAGAACCATTATCTGTGAAAGAGCAAATTATTAAATCTGCTACAGAAGTTGCGTCGATGATTCTGAGGATAGATGACGTAATTGCATCAGGAAAGTCAGCTGGTGGCCCACCAGGCGGCGGAATGCCACCAGGCGGTATGGGCGGCATGGGCGAAATGTGATAGAAACTCAAAGGATGCCAGCTATCTCTAGCTTTGTTTCCTTTCCTTTATTTTTTTAATTCCACAGAAATTACTTCTTTTATCCAACTGCCTGTCTCATTCATATTCAACAGCCTATTCAAAAAATCATTCCATGAAATAAATCCATATGCATGAACCCATTTCATATAGTGTTCCTTAATATCATCAAGGGCTTGGCTGTGATAAGTGCAATATTTTTTTGTTGTCGGTACTTTTCTTGAGCAGGCACAACAATCTTTTTGCATACAAAGCCCGTATTGAATTAAAGAATATTAAAATAATCTGAACTAATTATGACTCTTTAAAGATCTGCAATATAGATTTGATAATTGCTGTTATTGCTATTTGAGTGCATTTCTATATGAAAATACGTTAGCTCCATGAACTATATACTGAAGAGCTGTTGCAGAATAAGATTGCAAATATCCCGATAGTAATTATAGAGCCATGTCCCAAGCATCTGATATGAAGTTACTATTAGTAGTACATAGTAGCTGATTACAGTTATAATAGATAATATTGTGACTATTAGTCCAACAGTTTGAAATGAAAATATACTGAAGTATAGCTCCTTGATAGCAAGCAAAATTGCTATCGGCATTAGTCTGATTTTCTAAAACAGGATCGCTAACTCCTTTCCTATGCTCCTCTTCTCTTCTCCTTATTTCAAATACTCGCAATTAGTAATCAATTCAATTGATATTATAAACAGCAACCTCATCTTCAATCCATAAAGCTGTAAATACCTATCTCAAAAGTTAATATTCAAGCACCTGCTACCGCAAACACAATAAGCAATATATGCTATAAAAATATTCAATCAAAGCTAAAATATCAAATAATTTTACGATAATTATGTTAAAAAATTGAATATTTCATAGCGAACACCTATCGATTAGTGGATTAGATTTAAATAATGATCATAGACTTCATTTTAGATAAACTTATTTATATATAATATTTTAAGATGTCTACTACCTATGCGTTACAGATCCTCTAAAGCTATTCTAATAGTTGCTGTGGCTTATCTAGCAGTTATTTTCGCTTTAGCATCAGGAGTATTTAATGCCATTATAGAGGGAGGACGTCAGGGTGCAGCATCATTTATCTTACCTACAAGGTCAGTTCAAACAATAGGAGAAACAATTGTAACAACAATGATTTTATTTATGGGAATGGTTGGAGTTTTCTTGGTTTACAGATCTGGAAAAGCAACAACTCTGAAAACTCGAGAGGCATTATTAGCAGCAGGTTTTGCTGTCACAGGAATGGCTTTGATACTAGGTTTTAGACTAATAGACTTTAAAGTTTAATCCCTTGATTTTGAAAAATAATTGTTTTTGAATTTAGAAGTGGATGTGTTATTATCTGTACAGAGAGGTCCCTCTCATTTATTATTGATACATTTAACTTCACAATACTCTTCTTCTGAAGAAGCCTCTTGCTGGCAGGAGATTGAACCCATTTATTATCCTTTTTGTAGCGAATCATACTCGTTACAAGAATAGGAATGTTCAGATACTTACCATACTTTAAAAGTAGCATAAGAAAAATTGAAAGTAGGTGATTAAGATTACTTATGCCATGTCCCGAGTGAATATCTATTTTTTTGTAATACATATTGTAAAAGCTGTTTACAGAATCAAAAATAACGATAGAAGAATTTGGCAATGAGTCGATGATGTCCATCATTAATGATTCAAATTGACCCTCACTAGGAAGATAAATTTTAATTGTATTAGGTGATTTGCTCATATTCTTCAACAATAATCCTGCACTTACATATGCTGTGAATGCAGTATCAAGGTCGATGTAGATTACTCTTTGGTATTTTGACGCGAGCATGGAAGTAAAGCAAAGCTTTGCATAAGGATCGTTAAATGTAAGAGTATTTAACCCATCAGTACTAACAATGTCGTCATATGCTGCACACAACGTATCTGTCTATATCTAAGTAGAATATAATAGATTATATCTTGATAGACTAAATTATTTTTATAATACGGCACGGTAACCACATACGTTATTTTTCGCGAACTTCCAAAATGCTTTTATTAAGTAATAGCACAACTGATATTGATAATTGAATCCATTTTTACTTCAAGCATATCCAAATAGATCATTAAGATACAATGATCAATAGAACATGATATTGCGAAATATCATATCTCAAAATGTGGCGATACATATGATCATAGATCTGCCATGCCAAATTTGAAATAGCATTGATTGCATTTGAACTTTTCTTTGGATGGAATGCCTGATACTACTTCAAGGAGACTTTTTGTTTTGCATCTAGGGCATTTTCCATATACAGTTTTCTTAGGCAATGATACACATTATGATAAATGAATATTTAGAATATATATTTTTGTTCGGTTTTTGTTATGCCTAGGATCTTAGACTGTCGTAAGTAAAATTCAAATAAAATTTAGGAAATTTTTGTCAATACTCAATGTGGAAAGTAAATAATAGTTCATAGTAACCTAATGCCCAAAACAGTGCCTAGACTTTTTATTCTATATAGGAACAAATAAAGTAAATCCAATGTAGATAATAGCAATTGATTCCATCTGCCATATTTACGATTTAATGCTCTCGAGCGTTTAACAACTATTGGAATGAATAAAAGGTTAGAAGGATCATGACGTAGACTTAAAAAGACTCTTTTTTGCCCTTCTCTCCCTGTCCTTCAATTACAATCATAGTCAGGGTTGATCTTACTTTATCAATCCTTCTCACATGCCAAGTAATAATTTCTCTTAGCTTATCCATGGTATCTGATTTAATTTTTACAACGATATCATAAACTCCATATACACCACTTACCTCAATTACTTCAGACAATTTTTTCAATTCTTTTATGATCTCCTCTTCTGAACCAAGATCACAATTAATTAATACATATGCTGTTGGCATGGTTAGTATTATTTTGCGTGGCGGCTATTAAACTGTTTTTAGTTATTATACAATTCTTATAAGTAATTAATCTATTTTTTATGCTAATCGTGCCCTATCACCAAAGGATCGCAAAAAACATAGCATTGCCAATAGTTTTGCATACTATAGATATAATAATTCATTTAAATTTGTTAGAATGTGTGTATAGTATGAAAATAGATTTTATAATATTTCCTACTACTCATGCTTATACCATAGCCAATTTTTAATTTATATAATGTATTACACTATCTAACTTGAGGTCTTTCTAGGCTCGCTTCAACCTTCTTTTATAAGATGGTCAAGATTTGACAGTCATGAATTCTTTTTAGGCGATATACTTAAGCACCTATATATCGATACCGATAATGCTGACCAGATTTGCAGTCAATAGATTTTTTAACATAAACGTCTTATTACTAAGGATTCCGAAGCAAGTCAATCAGCAAATCCTTAAAGATATTATTAACCAGGGAATAAATGAAATTGAAAGTTCGATAGTAATTCTATGGGATGGGAAAAACAGGCTGAAAAGATATTATATATTTGATAATCTCGAAAACATGAGCTGATATTACAAAACACCTAGTCGAAAAGTCATGCTGTTACAATAGATACGCCAAGTAGATATAAGTATTAAAGAGACCTTCCTGCTCATAAAATTCTCCTAACAAACATATTCTAATAATATAAAATGTTGCAATTTAGAGATAAAGGGAACGGTTACATTAATTGCTATCCCACTATAATTAATAGGATCAACAGGACCTCCAGTATGTGCTGTTGCAATTGAAGAATAATAATATACGGGCCGGATATGAAAATTGTAATCTACTGATATTCCTATACTGTAGGCAAAGGATATCATGATGAGCATTCATAATACCTCTCCTATATGAATCACTAAAAGCTTTAATTTTATGCATATCTAATTTGACAAATGCATACAAATACAGTAGCCACGTTTAGTTATTATGGATTAGCACCATTTGAGATCGAGGTAATTTATAACGTACTAAGTTCATCTTTTGATGTATATGAGGAGCAACTTACGATAGATGATAATCAATATGTCACTATGGTTAAAATTGAATTTCCGCTCCCATTTAATGAATCTTTCTTCCAATTTCTCACAATGGAGAGATGGTACAAGATCAAGGGCGTAATTAAAGAAATTAAGAGGAGGAGGGGTAAAAAAGGAGTCAAGGTATTCATATGTTTTTTTGGAATGAGGCCAGAAATGGATTTTTATCTAATATTTTCACTAATGAATAAAAGCAATAGGCAATTTGAGATGGGCATTGAGAAAATTGAATATTTAGTGGACATACTACCCATGCAGCTTGGAACGCTACCTGCCGATACAGAGGAAATCACATATTCTTATGACGAAGATACTTTCAAATGGAGTCCTCACATTGCAAGGAGTAATGAAGGTTTACAATATATTTTCAATAATAACAGGGGGTGGACTAGATTGATATAGTTTTAATCATAATTGACTGCTAATCGAGGAATCATACAAAATTTTACTGAGCTCTCGATATTTTTTATCTATAAACTCCAGTGACTCTGATAGCTTCTTTGATTTACCATATTTAAAACGAATTAATTCCCTATGCCGCCAGAAATGTTTGCCCTCTGAAATCGAGATAGTTGTGAAATAGTCTGGTCCTTTCAAGCTGTCAGGCAACTTTACATTAAAAGGAATAACATATTCAATAGTAAACCATTCATCACCGTCAGGGTAGTCATTTCCTGTGACAATATCAAAGTACAAATGTAGAACATCTTCTACTGTTAAGCCGTATTCTTGAATGAATGGATGTTTAATAAGAGACCTGTGATAGTCCATATTTAATAACTTGGGCTCAAAGTAAACCTTAATTATAGATCTACGAAATATCTCATTTGACTCTTTAAGGTTCAAAGATAATATAACGGAGTAGATCTATTTTATAATCTTTTTAACTTAGATTGTAAATTTTTTATAGTGACAGATAGTCGTTAAATCATATCAGACTCAATTCAAACACATGTTCTATAAATTTACCTACAATTAATATAATCCTATAGAATCTTTTACTTTTGCTGCTATAGGGCGGGGGTCGCCTAGCCTGGTAGGGCGTGGGATTGCTAATCCCATGTTCGCAAGAACTCGTGGGTTCAAATCCCACTCCCCGCGCTTTTATCTAAATCCGAAAAACATGAGTTTTATGACTTTTTAGTTGCATCATTGTATACACTTTTGCTACATAAAACTTGTTTGATTACTAAGGTCTGAAAATATCAATTATTAGTTATGTATACAATAAAACAGCAGATATACTTCGTAGCCTGCCTTATAGGTAGGAAAGACAATTTATCTAAATCACATAAAAAGTAAATGCTGATACATGGAAAATATAGTTGAAAATGTGGATAAGTATTTAATGGATGAGAGGTATCACGATCGTAACCTGACCAATCAATGCAAGTAAACGAGCAGATTGACACACTTGATAAAAAACTTTTGAACGAGATTCAATGGGTTTTTCCTCTTACTGATAAGCCTTTTCAAGAAATTTCCAAACGCTACAATGTAACTGAGGATGAAATCATACATAGAATTGCCTATATGAAGGATCTAGGTTTAATCAGACAAATTAGCGCTATTTTTGACACTAGGCGGCTAGGCTACAAAAGTGCACTTATCGCATTTTCAATTGAAAACGATAAGCTTGATCAGGTGGCTCACGAAGTTAATAAACATCCTGGTGTTAGTCACAATTATGAGAGGAATCATGAATTCAATATGTGGTTTACGCTTGCAGTTCCACCAGACGGGGATCTGAAGGCAGATTTAGATCGAATGGCTTCGCTTAATGGTGTAATAAAATACCGGCTACTACCTACTCTAAAACTTTACAAAATTGGTGTCAGGCTTGACATGGTTAATGAAGATCTGGAAAATCCAAAGCCTACTGATGAGATTAAAAAATTGAATTCAAAGAGATTTGACCTTACAGACCGTGACAAGGATTTTATTCGCCAATTGCAAAAAGATCTGAGAATAATTCCAGAACCATTCAAGGTATTAGCACAAAACCTGAAGGTTACAACAACTGAACTCTTTGCGAAAGCTAAAGAATATGAGCAGATCGGAGTTATGCGAAGGTTTGCTGCAATATTACGTCATCGTGATGCAGGTTTTTTTGGAAATGGGATGATAGTATGGAATGTGCGAGAAGAAGATATTGACGAAATCGGCTACAAACTGGCATCTTTTCCACAAGTAAGTCACTGTTATAGAAGACCAGTTTATCAAGACTGGCAATTCAACTTATTTAGCATGATTCATGCACGTACATCTGAAGCGGCTGAAAAAATTGCGGCTGAGATGTCAGAAGTAGTTGGAATCAAAGATTACAGGATTCTGTTTAGCTTACGGGAATTTAAGAAAGAACGAGTAAAATATTTTGAGGAGCATCGCTGATATTTGTTACTATTAAAATAATACAAATGTAGCATTGTTGTAATGATTTGAATAATTTTAATAGTATGTTCAATAGCCAGAATTTGTAATAATTTTTATAACGATATTTGAACCTGCCTGAAACTGCATCAGGTTAATGGTTATGGTTATGGTTATCAAGACGGAATTTAATCCATCAGGTATTATCTCCTTCTACAATTTTCCTCTCAAGAAATGACAGATTCAACATAGAAGTTATTGTTATAAAGCTCAGTGATATATGCTAATTCGGCTTCAGTTAAGTAATTACCATCAGACATTTCTGCGATCGTCCCAATTTCTTCAATATCAGTAACAGTAGGTAATACTACAGACACTTGTTTTTGGGATAGTATGAACTTAATTGCAAGCTGATATATATCCCAACCTTTTGTATTTAGAAATGGTGTCATTTTTTCTATTTTTTTCATTGCTTCAGTAATCCATTCCTTCTTCCTATTTGCCCTGTGATCATTTTTATCAAATATCGTTTTTTCGTTAATCTTCCCAGATAATACCCCAGATGCATCTGGAACTCTAACCATAATTCCCACATTCTGTTTTTTTGCATTGTCCAAAAGCGTTCTGCCTGGATCTTGTTCTAATAGATTATAAACTGTTTGAAGGCAGGTTATATTTCGTTTTTCCATTGCAATAATTCCCTCATCTTCCCAACCAATAGCAGGACCTAATGCAATACCATGACTTTTGATCTTTCCACTATTCACGAGGCTATCAAGGGAGAGAAATAAATTGTCGTCTTTTATAGCATTCATCTTTGGGTTATGAAGACTGTAAACGTCAATGTAATTGGTTTGTAAACGTTCCAAACTCTGCTGTAATGCATATTCTAAATGATCAGGATTATGTTTTTGAGGTATCTCATTATGTCCTATTTGTTCGACGTTATACATATCATAACCCCATTTTGTAGAGTAAATGACTTCATTTCGCATATCTTTGAATGTCCGTGCGATTAGCTTTTCACTTTTACCTTTCCCGTACATATCCGCAGTTTCATAAAAATTGATGCCTACATCATAAGCGCGTTTTAACATCCTGATTGCCTGATCATCATCAATTTTTTTTCCCCACCAATCTAAGCCAATAACCCATGCGCCAAATCCTATTTCGCTTACTTTAATTCCGCTCTTTCCTAATTTTCTATATTTCATAGTTAATTTAGAACCTCGTAAATTTCATCTAATATCTGGTTAAATTTGAAATCGTCTAACACTGGTTGATTGCTCTTGTTATCAGTAGGCATAACGAAATCAATCGGAATCCATGACTTACAGCCTGCCCATTCAGATTTAATATCAACTTCCATAGGATTGCTTATTTTGTATACTCTTAATAAGACTATGCTCATTGGTTTTTTAGGATTATAATTCATTCTTATATCCACATAGTTATCGTTCCATATGTGATATTTTTTGAGTGCTTGTACAACTAACCTATCAGTAACCTCTTTAACGCCTACTACTTTTGCATACGAAGTAATTCTATTTGTACCATTTATTGGAGCGTGTAACACACCAGATAATTTGTGAATATAATCTGGCTGTATAGATTCCTCTGATTGATGTTCAAACGTAGGATATAGCAGAAAACTATTATGCTTTACCTCAAATCCTTGTCTATATTCCATGATTCCACCCTTTCGTAGAATCAGTACCTGACGCCCTTCTTCAAGGGCTTTGCAAACTATTGCCCATTCCTTAAGAGCAGCCATTCTCGTTATCCTAGACTCTTAATTATGCTTTCAACGTCTTTATAAATGCAAACTATCATTGGGGTATCTTTAACTACATACCTGCTTACCTGAGTTTCACGCAACTGAACAATTAAATCCTGAAAATCTGTTAGATCATTCGTTTCAAAAGCAAGCATGAAATCTTGATCGTGAATACCAAATGAATATGACGTATTTAGTCTAACTTGAGGAAATTTTCTCCCAACCATTATATGTTCCTGCATCATTTTCCTACGTTCTTCAAAGGGAAGCAGATACCAGTCCCTTGACTTAACAAAAGGATAGACGATGACATATTTCATAGGCGGCTCATCTGTTACAAATCCGGGAACAACTTTATTTGAATATAATGATACTCTAGAAGCAGACAAATATATCTGCGAAGGCTCTACATATTTTCCTAAGATTGTAGAGTAAAATTTTGATGCAAATATTTGCATCTTTTCAATCGAATCAGAAATCATCCATAACATGAATTCTGCATCATCGCGTAGTCCTAAAGTAGAATAAGTTCGGATTTTCATCTTTGTGTTTGCAACTTCTATTAAGCCTAGAAATTCCTTTGCAGCCTCCTCTTTACCAATTTCATTTAGCCAACGCCATTTTGGATCAACTTTAAAGAACGAAAAATTTAGATATAATTGCGGCGTAGTTGCTGTCTTTCCTATTTCTTCACCAGAACTCATTAATCAACGAAGAATATAAAACCATATTTAAAACTAGATGGCAAGTAACTATTTTTTGAGCAAATGGCAAAAATTGGACACAAATAATCAATAAATACAGAATAAGATTTTAAAATAAATGAATAGTCAGTATCATCACTTGTCTTCTAATCCAAGCCATCCATAACCTTTAGATTCTAATTCTTCCGACAATTCTTTGCCTCCTGATTTGATAATTTTTCCTTTGGACATGACATGAACATAATCAAGTTTTGCAAGATATCTGAGTATTCTAGCATAATGGGTGATTACAACTACGCCCGCTCCTGTATTGATTAAGCGGTTAATCGCTTCTGCAACAGCCTTTACTGCATCAATATCTAATCCAGAATCCGGTTCGTCAAGAATAGCAATGTTTGGTTTTAAAACCAACATCTGCATTACTTCTGATCTTTTTTTCTCTCCACCAGAAAATCCTTCGTTAAGATATCTGCCAAGAAAGGACGGATCAAGCCCTACGTAGTCTAGGTTCTTCTTTACATATTCATGAAATTCCCTAACAGTTAAGAAAACTTCTCTATTTTCTTGGTCTTTGTCTAATGATTTACTTAAAGTGTTGTAAGCGTTTCTTAAAAAGTGACTGTAGCCTACTCCCGAAATTTCTATAGGATACTGGAAGCCTAAGAATAGCCCCTTCTTTGATCTTTCATCAGTTGGTAAATCCAAAATACTTTGTCCTGCAACTAATACATCGCCAGATGTAACGGTATATTTTGGATGACCCAGAAGTACATTTGCAAAAGTGCTCTTGCCCGATCCATTAGGACCCATGATTACATGGACTTCATTCTTGTCAATGTTTATATTAAGTCCTGTCAAGATTTCTTTTCCGTCAATATTAGCGTGTAAATCTCTAACCTCTAAAAATGTCATATATATATGATGGCCAGATTATAGAATATAAATATTTGTTATTTTCAATCATTGTTACGTTCTAACGTTGATATAACATCGTTGATAAATAGAATGTTAAAATCATGTAATAATCTCCTACTTGCTAGACAAATCACAATACTAATTATGTGCCATACAACATATCAAGTAGATTAGAGGAACCGAAATATTCTGATGCAATGGCAAGAAAATAACAAGAATCAAGAATTGGCCTGTCCTAAATGGCATTTGTCTAAGTCTCTGGCTGAATGATTTATTAAATGAACCCTCACATATATAGTTGGTTGGTTTACTTCTACTGTACTTGCCATATTATCCAGCTTAGCATTTTCTTCTCTTGTATGTCCTAAATCATATCGGTCTATTAATTTGCTGTTATATCTTTGCATTTGCTTGGATTACGTTAAACCGGTATTACCATTTGCCAATCACACAAGAGCCTTAAACTCTGGGATTTAGAAGTTTTGTGTGTTAAAACATTTCATCGACTTTTGTTCAATTGTAGTTATAACTTAATATTGATGGCAAATAGTATTTTTATACTAAACAAACAGAGTTTAATAAAAAAGTGGATGGTAGAAAATGGCTGCTTTATGCTACCGAAATTTTTCCTGTCATATATGGATGAATTTTACAAAAGAAGGAGTGTTCTCCCTGCCCAATTTTGCTCGCTGGAACACTGTATTTTTGATTTGGGCTCAAAATATCAGAATCAAATAGTTTGCCACTGTTAGAATCTTGTAAACCACTACCGCTAGTAGCAGTATGTGGTACTATGTCATCATTAGTCCATGTAACTAGCGCATTCGTACTTGCCTTTGCCGCATCAGGACTATAGCTTGGATTACCTTGTGTTGATGCCCCTTTTAAAATAGTGATAGCAACCTTATTAGTAAACTTAGATTCATCAATTGCTGCTGCAGCCGGTTTATTTTCATTCGTTTGTTGTGCAGGTGGGAGGTTCTGTCTATATAATGAAACCACTATACCGGGGTGTGGGGTAACTGAGGTAAACAAATAATATGTGACGATACCAGTGATTATACCTCCTACCAGAATCAGTATAAATGCAAGTTTTCCAACCGAACCCATAATTTGTTACATTTTATTTCGCGACTAAACCCTTATTAATTTCTTTTAGAATAAAACAACATAATTTAGCAGATATAAGCATTATAATATTTAAGGTAAGCTCAATATTACAAGGTTCATGTTCAATACGAATTTATTGTTTGTTTCGTTGAGTTAATAATGTTATGACCTGTGTTTTGAACTATTATCAAGGTAATTTACTTCTAAATGCATATCTTGTGATAGTTGGCACAATATCATGTATTAACGCGACACATGGCTTGTTTATCATCATCACAACTAAACGAATAACTGAAGTTTTAAGCTTAAAACACGTTATAAACTACAAGCATCTTTATAATAATTTCAGATAATATGTATATGCATAACAAATTATATTGGGTACAGTCCAATAAATGGAACCGTACCATATTGATCATAAAACCGACCCTATTATACTAGCGATATGACTTCTGTTTTCTGCGTCTTGCCCCGGGTCCTCCAAATTTCTTTGATTCAATTTGTCTAGGATCGCCTGCAAGAAGATGCCTATCAAAGTCAATAATTCTCTGTCGAATTTCTTCACGTATGTTCTTCGCAAATGGATGATCCTTTGGATCTCTTCCTCCTTTTCCTTCGCCTGTTAGTGCTCTAGAGATAGCAACTGCACTAGCAAATGCTTGTCCCATGATTCCTCCACCTTCCACCTTAACGTTGATATCAATCTTATTCCTTAATTCCCCTACTATTGTAAGTGGTGTTAATATTAACTCCTTCCCTGCGTCAGGTTTTAGAATTTCTGCCGGAATATTATTTATCCTTACCTTGCCATTTCCTTTAGAAATCGTGGCTACAGCCCGGCATCTTTTTCTTTGACCAGGATAAAGATCTATTTTATTCATGTACTTCTATTCCTTTCCATCCAATTTGTTTTGCCACGTCACCAACTGTAATATATTGTGATGATTGTTTTGTAACCTTTGAGTAATTTAATGATTCCATCTTTGTATTCTTTAAATCTTCAGGGGTGCTAATATATACTCTTAATCTTTTAAAGGCTTCTATGCCGCTTGCTTTACGTTTTGGTAACATTCCTCTTACTATTTTTGTTATCATTGTATCTGGCCTTCTGGGATGAAATGGACCGTGAATCGGATTGGTGACTGAGTTAATTTCAAGTTGCTCTTTGTAAAGATTTACTATCATGTATCGATTTCCAGACAACATAGCTTTTTCAGCATTTACAACAGTAACCCAATTTCCTTTTAATAACAGCTTAGAAACTTGTGAACACATTCTACCAACGATGCAGTTTGTTGCATCTACTACCACCAATTTTTTCTGTGATTTTAATTCTTGCTTAGCCAATTATGCGCACTCCTGAACCATCAGGATAGTTTTCTATCAAGTAATCGAGTGTAATAACCTTCCCTCCAGAGTCAATTATCTTCTTTGCAGCAGTTTCAGAGATTGAAAAAGTGCAAACTGTCAATCTATGCCCTATTGCTCCTGAACCCAGTACCTTACCCGGAACTATAACTACATCGTTATTCTTAGTAACGTTTGCCAACTCGCTCACATTAACTTCCCTTCTGTTTGATCTTGGACCCGAAAGCTCGTTTTCTAATGATCTCCAAATTGAAGCCTTACTAGTTTTAAAAGCTCTACGCAGAGCCCATATGTTATCATATACTAAAGTATTAGTGAGCATAATCTATCCCGTCCGTTACCTTAATCCCCAAATAAATGTACCTAGACATTCTTAGGTAATTCCAAGGATTGGATTACACGATTGAAACTCTTTACTTTTGAATTTAGTTTTTCAATGGCGGCTATTACTACTTCTTCTGCAGTTAAGGCACCGTTTGTCTCGATGGTCAAAATAGATTCATTTTCATTCTTTCCATCTTTGACAACCGCTGCTGATGTTGGTTGCCACTTTGCATGATCCTTTCCAAGTCCTAGTCTTGCATACGCTTCGAATTTTAGCTTTTGGCTTGGAGCGAGAACAATTATTGGAATATCTTTGCTGACCGGTCTTACAAGTTCATCTTCAGATAAGAGCTCTCCAGAAGTTACAACTCTAGTTTTTTCATTTGCTTCAGAATCCAAAACTAGCAAAACTCTACATTTAGAACAACCTAAAGTGCTTTTACAATCACAATCATGTGGCATTACGAATCTATCTAGGTCTGTCCGCAATGGAATAAGACCTAATCTATGTGCAATGGCTTCATCATGCATTACAGATGAGTTATCTAAAATTACAACGTCATCTATGGCTAAAGTTGGCACCTCACTTATAGACAATCGTCTAATAGCATTAACATACTGTCTAGGAACGTTATTAAATTTGATAGCAATTATCTGGTCCTCCTTTTGAATAACATCGATGGAGTGAGAGGTCATATTAAATCCAAGACCTTTGCCCATTGCGTCCTTAAATATCTACCTAGGTCATGTTTAATATTAGTGATTAACTTGATCATTATCTTCTGTCAATGTAAGTTATTTGATCTTCTTAAAATATAAATCTATTATTTGATACTGATAATAATATATTTTTTGTATTTTATGTTTAAACTTTAAAATTTGATATTTAAACATATTTTATAATATTATATAATTGGCATCTAATATCTTTTATACTTCCCCGATAAAATTGTGTGATAATGGTTCAACCACCCAGATCACCAGTTATTATAGGCCTTTTTACTCTATTGGCGGTATTATTTTACTTTAATTTAACGTACAACAATGCATTTGCCGCACCTGAACCTGGACCTCAGACGACAACAAATAACTATACAAAGAATGATTTTGCTGTGAAATTTAGTTGCTTCGAAAAAGATGATAAAGGAAATCTCATAGTCAATAAGACTACTGGCCTTCTCACACCTTGTAAAATCGATACAGGAGATAATTCATGGATGCTCACATCTTCAGCACTAGTGTTGATGATGACTCCTGGCGGATTAGCAATTTTCTACAGCGGTCTTTCCAGACAAAAGAATGCAGTAAACACACTGATGATGGTTTTCATAACAACAGGAATAATAGGTGTGCAATGGGTATTATGGGGATATAGTCTGGCATTTGGACCAGATGCTATGGGAAATGGATTTATAGGTACCCTTGATTGGGCTGGCCTGGCAGGCGTGCTTCATGATGTACCATCAGATGTGTACGGTGGATTAAACGGCCCAACCATTCCACATATGACTTACATGGCATTCCAAATGATGTTCGCTATTATCACTCCTGCGCTAATTGTAGCTGCATTAGCAGAGAGAATGAAATTTAGTGCTTTTGTGATCTTTATAATACTCTGGGCAACATTCGTCTATGACTTTGCTGCTCACTGGACATGGTCACTGGGATCCGGCGGCACACATGTCGGCTGGACTGGTGCACTTCCATCTCTTGACTTTGCGGGCGGAACGGTAATCCATATTACATCAGGCTGGTCAGGATTGGTCATAGCCCTGATGTTAGGTCGTAGACTAGGATATGGAAAGATACCTATGGAACCACACAACATATCGCTAATAGTTCTTGGAGCAGCTTTGCTATGGGTAGGATGGTTTGGCTTTAATGCAGGTTCTGCTGGAGCAGCTCGATCAAATGCAACAAGCGCGTTCGTTGCAACCCAAGTCGCTACAGCTATGGCAGCGGTAACATGGGCATTAGTCTCATGGGCTCATACAGGGCGACCTTCTACAATAGGCGCTGCATCTGGTGCAGTAGCCGGCCTAGTAGCTATTACTCCAGCATCCGGGTATGTGTCACCAATGTCTTCTATTATCATAGGCATTGCAGCTTCAGTATTTTGCTATGCTGCAGTAATGTTCAAGAATAGAAGGAAATGGGATGATGCACTTGATACATGGGGAGTACACGGTGTTGGTGGTCTTGTAGGTGCACTATTAACAGGAGTATTTGCTGAGAAGAGGTTTACACCTATAGCTGATGGACTTGCATTTGGAAATCCACAGCAGCTTTTGAATAATGCAATAGGAGCATTCGCTTCTCTAGCATGGGCGATGGGAATTACAGCAGCAATAATTAAAATCATGGACGTAGTGTGGCCCCAAGGAATAAGAGTCACTCCAAAAGAAGAAGAAATTGGGCTTGACTTAGCCCAACATGGAGAAAGAGCATACGTAACAGAATAAAGAATCAGCAACATTTTTTTCTTTTTATTATTTAGTTATCAAATATACAGTTGTTCGGTTAAGATGTCACATATCAGATGGGTTTTAAGAATTAACTATACCTAGGTGATATACAAGAGTAAGGTAAACTTTATCTTTTTCCGCAATGTATCACAGCCATGGCTGATCAAGTATTCATGTTCGCCTTAACTACAGGGGTCTTCGCAGCATTCACTGCGCTCGTATTTACAGCAAGAGCAAAAAGGTATTCACAGGGCTTTAGGCCAGCTACTGAGGGTATTAAACCATAGACACATGGTTTGATAATATGATGGCTGCTTAGCGCGTGTGAAATCCCTTGTTTGAATTTTTTTATAATTGTGGAAAGTGCAATTGTATGCAGTGTGAATTGCAAATATATTCATATACGCATCATCACATCTATACAGTAACCTAAATTTATTGAAATCTGCACGGTATGCATTAAAAATACTACCCTTTTAAACAATTAACAATTGAGCATTATATGGAGAGATATGACGATATCAGATTACAATATATCCAAAGGTATGAATAAACTAGTAAGATAAAGAGGCAAGGGAAAGAGCAAAATATCAGCATCCCAAAAGTCCATATCAAGAGAATTAATTGCATTCAAGAAAACTTAATTCATAGTACCAGAGAGCTTTATCAATACATGACACCAACATTTTCTTCAGAAAATAGTGATGATAAAAAACATGACAGGTGTTCTTCAGCGTATCAATGGTTTCATAGAAATAGATCCAAAGTCATCACGCTCAGCATTATCAGTATCATATCTCTATTTGTTCTTCACATTTTTACGACTACAACAGAAATTTTATTAAATTCAGCTCACTCAAATATCATCCAGACTATTACCATTGCGCTAATTTCTTTTACAATGCTTTCGATAATTTGGAAGGGCTTAATACCTATTGTGATTTGTGGTCTTGGCATTGTTTTGATATACGGAGGAATTATTATACCATCCTATGCGCTCACTCTACCTACTAATGGCTACTTCAAAGGAATAAGAGTATTAATTGATCAACATATGATATCGATGGCCGCAGAAAGTTACTTTTTTCTTGGAATTGTCATGGTTGTCCTTAGTATGGTAATTGCTTACAAACCTACTCTACTCTATGTCAAAAACAGACCTGAACCTTTCGATGCGTTATGGACTCGGTATCAAAAATGGAATAATAATTGGCAGCTTGCTGGCAGTTACACAGAGCGTAGCATACCTCTTAAGAGTTTAATGAAGGAGCAAGAAAAATACATTTTATGGCGTTATGAATATATTTTAACTAGCATATACAATACACATTATCTAGTTGAACCAAACGATTTTGTTCCAAGAAGTTCTATAATAATAAGAGATAACAAAAGCGGCAAAATGATTGGCATATCAAAATATAGTGGATATTTTATATGATGCATGAGGTAAAGTTTGGAACAAATTCATGAATATACTTTGTTACCTTAAAAATTAGTGTCATAATACAAATATTGTACGAGTATATGAATATGGAGGAATCAATAATCAAAAAGCCAATCCCAAATAAAATAGTTGCCATATTAGGTCGAAGCATTATAGACGTAGCTAGAGACAAAAATATCCAGATGAGTATTCCTGAGCTATCTATTATATACGACTCGATATATGATAGTAGAAGTATTTTTGGAGTTTAACATTGACATTGTTACAAACCAAGAGAAGTCAGGTTTAATGGCTTTATAACATGTCATAATAATATTGGCTTAATTCACTACACAACGCTTGTAATTCAGCTTCTTCAAGTTCTGTTACCCTAAAACCAACAGGCCGATTTCTCTTTTATCAAGTGATAATCTTTTATCATACTTAGTGACAGGTGGAGGATTTGATAAGCCAATGCTCTATCACAGGTGATAATGTCTCTTTGTTTTTAAAGATGAATAAAAAATGCCTAAAATAGCGATAGGGATTGACACCAATCGATTTTACATGCCTCCACCTGTTACCATTTTGGTAACAGAAAAATTCATAGTGGTTTATTAGTTGGTAGTACTAAAGATTCATCTTTTTTAAAACTTTCTAAAAAAGTCCCAAAATGGTAAACTTTTATAGGTGATTATTACTAAAAAAACCTTTTATTGTGCATAAAGTCGAAAACAAACTCTATGCAATTAATCTAATAGATAAGTGAACAATTGACAAATTCTTTACAGTACCAATGCTAATTTAATTATTATAAAGTGGAATGAGTTAATAGAGATTATTTACTTATCAAAATACTCGTTAACGTTAACATCAATCCATTAACCAAGAACGTCATAACCTTATTCCATCCATATGGACATACTATAAAGAATTTCGGCCTGTTAGGATGCTGCCCGCCTGTCACAATCTAGATTTCTGCAACGGAAATGGTCGTCGAAACATTCAGTCCTGCCTTGATATACTGAATGGGCCGTTCCATTATGCTCTTCAATTCAGCACATATATTTGACGAAGTAATCTAACCATCTACATGCTGTGTTCTGCCGATATAAGCATATGAAAATAGGTTCCTACCATACCTATACCTTAACTGTTTGAAGAACTGAATCATGCCAATTATCTTTCTCTCTATATATGTGCATAATAATTGAGCAGACATACAAGATATCTCATAAGCGATCTATGGCCGACCAATATTCCAGACCATCTTTTTGACCAGGGTTTTGTCAACAACTATTTGTAATCTTACTTCTGTCTACTCTGAATCATCAGCTAAGAAGGCATATCCATGAAACCTATTTCCTTATGGACATGATTATTTTATTACTAATGATGACAAACATTTGGATGCTAACCTAAAGTTCTAGAACTACACTAGAAAATACTATTCATAACTGACTATAGCTGCATATGTTCTAGTTCTCTTTATAGCAATTAAAAGCCAAGATATGCCTATCTATATTAGATTTACCGTAAGTTAAGAGCCAGTTTAATCACTGACATGCATAAATAGATCTTTGGAGACTGTTCTATAGACTAATGGCAGATACTAAATATACTGTTATACGTCTAAGTCTAGATGGTAACAAGTTTGAACTTCTAGTAAAGCCTGATCCCGCATTAGAATATAAACTTGGCAAAAGAACCGACATATCAAGCGTCCTAATTTCTGATGAAATTTATTCTGATGCGAATAAGGGCTCAAGAGTAGGCGTAGAAAAATTACTAAAATATTTTAATACAACTGATCCAACGGAAATTTCTAAACAGATTCTTTCTCGTGGCGAACTTAGTCTAACAACAGAGCAGCGTCGGAAAATGGTTGAGGAAAAGAGGAAACAAATCATTCAGTATATCAATAAAAATTTTGTAGATCCCAAAACGCATATTCCTCACCCACTTACGCGAATTGAGAGTGCATTGGATCAAGCAAGACTTATCATCGATCCTTTTAAAAGACCTGAAGAACAAATAAAAACTATACTTGATTCACTTAGAAAGATTTTACCTCTGAAATCAGAATCCGTGAGATTGACTGTAACTATACCTCCCCAGTTTTCTGCACAATCTTATAGCGTATTGAAAACTGCTGGGAATTTTAATGGTGAACAGTGGCTTTCAGACGGTTCTCTGAAGGTCATAATAGAAGTAAATGCTGGAATGAAGGGTGTCATTCTAGATAGAATAGGTTCTGTGACAAAAGGCTCTGCTCATGTAACAGAGGGATAGAAAATGAATTGACAGTACAGAAACTATATCGATATAAGACACTCAAGAAAATGAGCTGTGCTCACACATAAGTTTGATTAATTGGAAGGTTTTGTAAAATGAAGATAATAAGCTTATACCATGAGCTACTGTAATCTCATATTGATTGCGTAATTTTCAGAGTACTAATCACATATGGACTGCATTTATTATGATATGGAGGCTTATTCAATGGGTATTTGCTGCAAACACATATTCAAAGCCATGATTGTATTTCTTATTCAACACTTAAAATATAAGACTGATCTTACTGACCCAAAGAGGAGATAAGATGATGAAAAGAATTATTTTGTATAACAGCGTCCTTGCCTTAGGGGTGACTTCTTAGGTATATGCAAGAAGTTAAAAGGAGGTATGTTGTTCCAGGCGACAAGATAGTCGAAGGGAATTTTAGACCCCTAATGAACGTGATCAAAGTAGGCAGCTCAATTATTGCTACTAGGATAGGAATTGCAGAAAGTGGAAGAGAGGGTATAAAAGTTATACCATTATCAGGTGTTTATATTCCACGAGTAAATGACATTGTAATAGGCAAGATTACCGATCATTCTTCATTGTCATGGGAAGTAGATGTGAATTCTTGCTTCTCTGGCCATTTGCCTGCACAGGATGTTTTTGGAAGAGATTTTTCTCCAGCTAGAGACGATATGGGCAGACAACTGGCGACAGGAGATCTAATTGCCGCTAGAATTATTGCATTCGATAGGACCAGAGATCCAATGCTAACAATTCAAGATAAAGATTTGGGCAAGATACCACGTGGAGAATTGTTGAAAATTTCTCCAACTCGAGTTCCACGGCTCATTGGGAAGCGAGGTTCTATGATACAGACTATTGAGCAGGCAACACAGACAAGAATTTTAATTGGTCAAAATGGAATAGTTGTTGTCATGGGAAGAAACTTGGATGGTACAAAACTAGCCATTAGAGCAATTAGAATGGTTGAAGAGGAAGCTCACACCGCTAATTTAACTCAAAGAGTCAAAGTTTTGTTAAATGTACCTGATACTTCTCAAATAGAAAACACGTCAGTAGCCCAAACTCAAAATAGCCAAAAGGGTGAAGACATACAGTCGACTATTGAAGAAGTGGAGGAAGAGATAGAAGAAGGTGAAAAAACATAATGAATCAGGCTCAGAATCAGTTAAAGAAACTAATCGATGAAAATGGTAAGCGAACTGACGGCCGAACTGCAGATGAATTGAGGGAGGTTAAGATAACTGTAGGAGTAGTAAAAAATGCAGACGGTTCTGCATTTATAGAATTTGGCAAGAATAAAATTGTGGCAGCAGTCTATGGCCCAAGGGAAGTACATCCGAAGCATATGGCACTTCCTGATAGATGTGTTTTAAGATGCAGATATCATATGTCTCCATTCTCAACCGATACACGCAAGAATCCTGCCCCATCAAGAAGAGAAGTTGAGATTTCAAAGGTGATGAGAGAATCTCTAGAACCGGCATTAATATTAGAAGATTACCCACGCGCTGCTATAGATGTGTTTGTTGAGATATTGCAGGCTGATGGTGGATCACGATGCGCCGGTATTACAGCAGCATCAATAGCATTAGCAGATGCTGGAATTAACATGCGTGACATTGTCTCTGCATGTGCAGCAGGCAAAATAGATGATACAATCGTCCTAGATATTAATGATACTGAAGACAAGGAAGGTGTAGCAGATATGCCTGTTGCATATATGCCACATCTTGAACAAGTAACACTATTACAGCTTGATGGAATATTAACTCCAGAACAGTTTAATGAATGTCTGGATAAGGCAATTGTTGGCTGTAATCTAGTTTATGAAATTCAAAGACAAGCATTAATGCAAAAATACTTTGGTAATGAAACCGAGTTGAGAGAAGAACAATGAGCTCATCAAAACGTTCAACAATAATAGTAGAACATTTGCGAAAACAGCAAATGTGGGATTCAATTTCAAAAGGAAAAAGGCTTGATGGGAGGGATTTGGATGAGATAAGACCAATTGAAATTGAATTTGACATTATAAAAAAAGCAAACGGTTCTGCAAAAGTGAAATTAGGAAATACAGAAGTAGTAGCTGGAGTGAAGGTCGAGACAGGAGAGCCATTTGAAGGCTTAGAGAATAAAGGAGCTTTAATTTTGTCTGCAGAAGTACTTCCTACAGCATCACCATATAGCGAACCTGGCCCTCCAGACGAGGAAACGGTTGAACTAGCAAGAGTAGTAGACAGAGGAGTAAGAGAATCACAGATGGTAGATTTAGATAAATTAGTTTTAATTCCAGGAAAAATTGTCTATACAATATTTGTTGATTGTAGCATCATCAATACTGATGGCAATCTATTTGATGCCACATCATACGCAGTAGTTTCAGCACTAATAAGTAGCAAGCTCCCTATTTTTGAAATACAAGATGGCAAAGTGGTTGATACTGGAAATAAAAGGGATCCACCCATTACCACTATGCCCATATCAATTACGGCAGTAAGAATTGGTGATGCAGTAATTTTGGACCCAACTTCAGAAGAAGAAGCATGCATGGATGCCAGAATCACTATAACCACTAATTCTGACGGGCATTTTACTGCCATGCAAAAGGGATCGACAGGCGCTTTTACTATTGAACAATTAAAGAAGGCAGCAGAAACAGCAAGAATTAAAGGAGAGATGATACGCACTAAACTAAAGGAGTTGTCCAATAGTGGTCAGTAGAAGAAAACAAGGTCCTACAGCCATCAAAGGTTTAGGCGTGAAATTTGGGGCCACCGTACGAAAGAGGTACGGGATGGTATACCGTACGTTGAAACAAAAGAGACGGTGTCCATTATGTGGTTCTCAAAGATTTGACAGAATAGCGCCAGGCATATGGCACTGCCCAAAATGCAATTACAAGGTTGCAGGTGGCGCTTACGACATCGATATCGAAAAACTACAAAGCAAGAATACAAATTTCCTTTGAAGCACCAACGAGTAAATCTACTCTCATTGCAAAATCCATTTATTCTGCATTATATCCTGAAATTAGGCATTCCTCTGATTCAGGAGCAACCACTAGAATTTTTATTAGTTGTCCCGATCTATTAATAGAAGTCGAGAGCGAAGATATCCCAAAGTTGCGTGCACTAGTCAACTCTTATTTAAGACTGGTGAATGTTGCTTACAAATGCATAGTTTAATCAACGGTATGATTTTATGTTAGTAAATTACATCAGATAGCGTAGACATGAGTGAACAAGAACTTCCTCCCTGGCTTAGAGAACAAGTAGCGCGCTTACAACAGCTTCAGCAGAACTTACAGGCAATCATGATGCAAAAGCAACAGGTAGAACTGGAAGTTGTTGAAACGGATAGAGCATTAGAAGAAATAAAGAAGACAGGTGTTGAGGATGTTGTATATAAAAGCGCCGGCCCCCTACTAATTAAATCAAAGAAAGATGACATAATAAAGGAATTAGAAGAAAAAAAAGAATTGTCCAACACTAGAGCAATGGTTCTTACAAAGCAGGAAACAAGAGTAAAAGATAATCTAAAAGAGGTCGAAAATAAAATTAATGAAATGATTCGTGGAGCGCAAGGTAGTGCTAGCAGTTCAGCATCTAGTTCGAAATCTCGGGAAGGATAATTATTTGCTGTGAGGAATATAAAATAAATAATAACATATTACATATTTTATCAACGTCTCTAGTATTGGATATTCTTATCACGTAATTTTGATTTTAGAGAAGTTGAAACTTTTAACATTTCATTAGTATTTAGTTCTCGTTCTCTGATAGAATTTCTTATTATCTTTGAAAAATCTGCGTTATACAAATCGAAGATCCATTCCTAACAACCTAAAGAGCCACCTCCTTAAGTTTTAGTGCATTTCGAGAGTGCAAGATATGGTAAAGTATCTATTATATGGTCGTATACAATAGACTAATAATACTAATTAAGTAAAACAAAATAAATAAGAGTATTGAATTTCACAAAATACTATTATGGATATGAAAATGGGAAAATGAAGTTATTATTGACGTTATCAGTGTTCCTATTTACGTTAACTTGACTTGTCGATATATCTCTATCCTTGTGCTGCACTGTTAGACCGTTATCTATTGAAGTAATACTACTGCCACGAGTACTGACTGATTTAGTACCCATCATGTTTTTGTCGGGGGTATTATTATTATCAGCAATACTATGGCGACGATATTTAATGACTGCACCACTCTCATCTGCTGAATAATTATCTATTGAAGTAATACTACTGCCACGAGTACTGACTGATTTAGTACCCATCATGTTTTTGTCGGGGGTATTATTATTATCAGCAATACCATGATCATGATAGCCAAGATACATTAGCTTGTCAGAGGCAATCACAGGCGAAGGTGATGCTAACTTGCTATTTTGCACATCTGTTTTATTGCTTACTGTTACCACTTGTTGCATTTGCTGATGTGGTTGTTGGTTCAATGTCTTTATCTGTGGTGCAATAGGTGATGTTATTGATAATGGCTTGTTGGCAACACCACTAGTTGGAGATATTCTCTGTACTGCTGCATTATTTGATGCAGAAGCAAGATTATTACTGTTTGTAGTTACAGGATACTGTTGTTTAGTTGCTACACCAGTAGTTGCTGTATGTGCTTGGGCTACTGAAGTAGCATTTGGTTTAGTTGTAGATAGATTTGTTATTGTTGATGCTCCCGCTGTTGTTGTTGTTCTATTAGTAGCATTAGTAGTATTAGTAGCACCAGATGGTACCCCAGTAACATTAACACTAGAGAAGGATGTCAAAGCGGTATTATTTGCACATTCGTATTTAGCTGTAATTCTATTCTCACCTGGTTTAATAGTCGTATATTTTGATGTAAGTACAAAGTTCCATTTTGAATAATCAGCCG
>DATFDI010000173.1:0-42321 GCA_035252175.1 Nitrososphaeraceae archaeon | reverse complement strand
TCATCCACAATACCATTCATGTAGTGGCTATCAACACGGGGATGTTCCACCAATGCCGCAAGGAAAACCAATTGGTATAAAGACTGCACAATGGAGAATTCCAAACGGAGTTCACGTGGAATTTTGGTATGACTTTACTGGCGGCGGAAAAGGACCCTGGATAAAATATGCAAGCTTAGACGATACATTGCCAGGACACTGCAACGGAGGTTCGATAAACGGTCCAATCGGAATGAATGGTACGCTAATAGGTCCAGCAAAGGCCCAAGACACTATGAGAATGAATGGAGGTTCAGCTACCTATATTGGTGGATCAATTGTAGAGTTAGCACCAGGTCAAAGCGTAAAGGGAAGCGTGGGTACTACTCCTTCTGGTTCTTCCTCATTACAAACAACCACAAGCTTCAATGCAAATTCGCTAAGTGAAAATAGCAATGATAATGCTAATGCGGTAGCAGAAGTACCCCATGCAATTGGCAATCACGCCATATTTAATAAAGGGCTAAGTGACGGACAAAAGGATGCAGAGACAAATGCGAAAATGAATGCCAAGACAATGACCAGTACTTCTACAACATCATCTGATGACGTAGACTGTGAATCACCTGATAATCTTTCTGGGCAAGATTCGATTGACTATTGCAAAGGCTATGAGCAAGGATTTACAGAACGGAATAACATGATGGCAGAAAGATAATTTATTTGATTCTTACTGTCTTGATATTTTAATTTTATAGTCAAGTTGTATTGTTAGTTTTTGATTCCCATAATAATTATTTTTGACACATAACAACTAGGCTTTATTGCTGCCAATTTTAGCACTCCAGTAAACTATAACTTAAGTTGAAGTCTGTGCTTGAGTGTGTTGGTTGTCCAAGACTATTGAAATATGTTGTTGTATCGCAACATCTCTCTGTGTACACAGCACCGGGTTTGGTGGGCTTAACTTGAACACAATTAGTAGCGGTTGCAGGTGGACGAGCAAATGCACCGAAATTAGCTGCTACTGAACTACAAATCAAAATAACAAATAAGAATGTTATAACCACTATGATTACAGCTTCTTTCCTAGTGGGCGTAGTTCATTGCTAATTTGCCAGTTGACATTGGCTATTTATCTTTGACTTAACTATGTTTGCTGACTCGTGTCAATTCTAAGATACTGATTGTGTGCCTACTCGCAGTTTATTATCTTCAAGCAACGCGTGTCTCTGGACGTGAATCACCGATCTAACTTTTAGTGTAGAAGAATTTGAACACGAATTAGAGGCTGCAAAGGACAAGGCCAAAAAGAACCCTGAAGTACAGGAAGTAGCAGGTCAGAGAAAAAGCCACACTATAGTGACGATAAGAGTAATAGTGATTGAGTATACTAAGGGGTAGTTACGTCGCTTGTTTATCTGGGTGTATGATTGGCGTGTGAAGCCTTTCCTGCCTGCTGACTAATAGGTTATTTCCTCTATTGGATAAAAATTCCTGGCGTAGCGATGATTAACTTATGACTTTAGAAATCTTGTCTTGTGTTATACCCAATAATAGAGTATAACACAATACCATATATTGTTATACAAAAACTAACTTTTTACTTCTCCCATTCTTTTCATCTCAACTTGATATTGTCAAGTCTAAAAAAGACTAATAAAACATGATATAATCTATATTAGTATATATATTGATATATATTTATTTAGAGTATACCCAAAAGAGAGAGTCTTTTTTACTGCCTTGTCATAACATATGTATAAAAATATAGCTAATAATATCACAGCAGCATTATGCAATAACTATTTCATGTCATGTCTGTTATTCTAATACCAAAATTCTTTTGTTTGACTTCAATTTTATTATACTATGGAACAAAAACCTGGTTCTGCAGTTAACAAGCAGGAATTTGTAGTATTTTTAGAAAATGAAGCCAATTTACGTGTTGATGATTTTATACAAGGCGCGATTGAAGTGGCAGAAGAGGTTCATTACGGACTAAAGAGAGAAGATAACTTATCGCCATTTTTTGAAACACACACTCTGCCAGTTGCAATAGACGTAGTAAAACATTACAGGTCTATTAATCGGAATATTACTAGCGTTGAAGTTGCCTGCGCCATCTTACATGATGTATTAGAGGATGATGATAGAATTCTTGATTGGTATAAGACAAAGGCATATGGTTTTGAGGCTTATTTAATATACCGATTTGGAAATAGAGTACATGATATAGCCACTACATTAAAAATTAGATCTCCTGAAGGTTACATGGGATCTACCGATGATGAACGTCAACTAGCCAGGTTTCAAGAATATTGTAATGTACTTACGTCAGCTGAATACGATATGAAAACTATCAAACTTGCTGACAGACTAAACAATATGAGATTTATCTCAAATATACCAGAACATCCAAAGGTAAGACGATATTTGAGAGAAGCAGAGGATTTTTACCTAGCGTATACTATGCTCCATCCTGCAATGCCTGATTTTTATAGTCGAATCAGAATGGCATATGAAAAATTAAGGGCGTCGTACAAAGAGACCGTAGCTGCTTAAATTGAATTGCTCACAAACAAAATTAAAGTGAATTCCGCACTTTTTTATTTCACATTTCATAAAAATATTATTACTGTGATGATGCGATAAACAATAAAAAGGTCAAATATTTCCATTTCATGTACAGAATTTATATCATTATGTTATCTGCAACGCAAATTCTCCTATGTTGGGAATCATAGCAGTAGCTATTATTGTGTTAGCAACACTATTATTACAGAATCAGCACTAGCATAGAAATCAATTCGTTGCCAACACGATCTCCTCCTTAATACTATATTCAAACAAGTAGAGAATTCTATAGTTCAGATAACCAGCAAGATTCCAATTAATAACAATACCATGAATTCATATCTACAAAATGCTACCGCTTTAGGCTCTAGATTTGACTATGATAAACAGGGGCTTATAATTACTAAGAGTCATGTAGTAGGTGGATCTAAAATAGCAGATGTAACATTGTAGATGGAAATAGATATACTGCAATAGTAGTCGGATAGACGCATATAACGATATAGGAGTAGTTCAAATGGATAACAGTACTCAAGCCTTAAAACCACTCATAATTGGAAATTCTTCAAAACTGGAAGTAGGCGACCCCGTAATTGCTGTTGGCAATCCATTTGGTCTTAGCGACGCTGACAATAGGTATTGTAAGTCAAATAGGACGGTTATTGCCTTCACCTCAATTTGGATTTTCTATACCAGATACAATTCAAACAGATGCACCAATTAATCCTGGTATTTCTGGCTGACGATTGTTAAACATACAGGGATGCATAATCGGAATAAAGATTGCTGGTATATCTGCTAGTGAGCAAGGCCGTTTTCCTGGAGTGGGATTTGCAATTCCATCTAATACACATAGAAATGGATATATTCTAAATTTGAAGACTATGCTCGCTGCACGACCGTCATCATCATTGTATCCCTCGACTTTGCCTACTCAGTCACCTCCGTAATCCCAGCTTTTGTTACCTATTGTAGGTTCACAAAAAAGTACGTGTAATTTTTTATAACTATCGGACTACACAGAAAAGTATAGGCAGTAGATACATAGATAATGAGTTTTATTTGTTATATTAAATTTGACCTACATATATATGCAATGTATATGCAATACACAGACGGAAACTTCTAATCCTTAATACTAACTTTCTTACGCAAACAATTTAAAGGGTATGGTATGGGGAAAAAGGAAGACGTATGAATTCGCTTAATGTAGCAGTTATTGTGAAGCTAGAGCCTGACTTTTCAGAAGGAAATGTCAGTTACAATTCAGATGGGACACTAAATAGAGCAGAAACTAAGAGTATACTTGGTCCTCATAGTGCTGTTGCATCAAGAGCTGCATTTTATTCCAAAGTAAAATATGGTGCACATATTTCTGTCTCAACAATGGGTCCTCCTATAGCCGATTTTGCTTTACAACAGGCACAATTGATCTGTGATGCTGACGAATTACATCTCTATAGTGACAGAATATTCGCAGGTGCAGATACTTTAGCAACTGCTGAAGTATTAAAAACTGGAATAAGCAAAATGGAAGGCGGAAAAATGGATATTGTTTTTTCAGGACATCGCGCCTCTGATGGCGAGACTGGCCAAACAGGCCCACAGACGGCATGGAAACTTGGTTATACGTTTCTAGGCAATGTAATTGATTACAACGTTGATATTGAAAAACAAACTGTCATCGCAAAACGCTTAATCACTTTGCAAGGCTTTTATGATATTATAGAGGAAGTAGAAGCGCCACTTCCTGTATTCATCACAATAGATCCGTCATACAAGTCAGAATTTAACACAATTTCACAAAGGTTGGCGTTTGCAAAGTACCAGGAGGAGGCAAATGAACGAGCACATAATTATAAGAAATATCTCAAAATTTTCAATGCTCAACAGCTGGGTGTCGATCCAAAGTTTGTTGGTCTTCCTGGCTCTCCTACAATCGTATATAAGGTAGAAAAGATTCCAAAGGCAAAAGCAAGCAGAAAAGCAGAAGTAATAAATGGATCCGATCACGATCAAATAAGAAAAGTTGTTGCCAAAATACATGATGTTCTAGGAGGAATTATAATTAAATGACTGTGATCACATCTGAAGACGGCCATTACAAGCACCTCTTTGTAATAATTGAACATGAAGAAGGCAAACCAATTCCTGTTAGCTTGGAAATGCTCGGTGAAGCAAGGAGACTTATGGATCATTTTAACAAAAAATACTCTTCACATGAAAAAGTTGTCGCTATAGTACTTGGAAATAAAGTTAGAAAATTGTGCGAAGAATTGATATTCTATGGAGCAGATGCAGTAATTTACGCAGAAGATCCAGAATTACAATATCCAAGGAATATAATTGATACTAAAATAATAAGCCAAATTGCTATGAATAGAGAATGTATAGCAAAGATTTCTCCAGAAGATTGGGAACAATTCAAAAAACCGCGGTACATGTTTTTTGCTGCAGACAACATAGGTAGGCATTTATCATCTACTGTGTTAGCAGAATTGGAATCAGGTCTTGCTTCTGATATTAATAAGCTTGTAGTTGAAGACATTGAAATCAAGCATGAACATAAAACGAAAGGTCAGATGATGACTTATGCAAAAACACTTGAAATGTACAGACCTGATTTTTCAGGATTTCTATGGACTACTATTCTATGCCTTGACAACCGGAATCCTACCATAGAAAGAGAGTACCATCCTCAAGCATGTAGTATAATTCCAGGAGTATTTGCTCCTCTTGTTCCTGATGCTACAAGGAACGGAATAATTGTAGATTATACTCCAAGGATAGAAAAGCAAGATCTTAACGTAAAGATATTGAATCGTAAGATTATCAAAAGTGCAGTTGATTTTGATATCCATAAAGCGATCATAAGTTTTGGTAGAGGAATTAAAGATTCACCAGAAGAAAATGTAAAATTAATTGAAGAATTGGCAAAGGAGTTGGATGCGGAGGTAGGTGTCTCATTGCCAATTTCAAAGAAACCATATGTCACAAGCGAGAAAATAACTTCTACTTATATGATTCCTGACAGGGTAATAGGAACTAGTGGCCGAAAGGTTAGCCCATTGCTATATGTTGCCGTGGGAATCAGCGGAGCAATGCAGCACACTGCAGGAATGAAAGAGTCTGAATTCGTAATTGCAATTAATACAGATGAAAACTCACCAATTAAAGATGAATGTGATATTTTCATCAAAGGCCGGATGGAAGATGTAATACCTGTTATGGTTGAGGAATTGAGAAAACAAAAAGAACTAATCATGGGAGTTAGAAGTAAATAATGGAGCATTTTGATGTCGCAATAATTGGCGGCGGCTCAGCTGGGTTAGCTGCTCTAAAACAATTATCAAATCTGGGGAAACAAGCTGTTCTAATAGAAGCTGGTAAGACAGCTGGCTCGAAAAATGTATCTGGTGGAATTCTTTACTCAAAGAAACCAAAAAATGGTAAGGTATACAATGTTGAAGACGTCTACGGTCAAGAATTTCTAAGCGAAGCTCCTCTGGAAAGACCTATTACGAAATATATCTTACATGCTACATCAAAAGATAAGATATTTTCAATTGATCTTACTCGTGCTCATGAATATCAATCTAATTTCGGCTATTCGGTTCTTCTAAATAAATTGAATTCTTGGTTTGCAAAACAAGCAGCAGAAAGTGCTGCAAGACAAGGCGGTGGTATTGTTAACGGGGTTCATGTTCAATCGGTTAGTCGGCAGAAGGATAGAACAGTAATTGAGACTAATGAACTTCAAGAGTTTGAAGTAAAGGCAATAATTGCAGCTGATGGAGTAAATTCAGAAATAGCGGAAATAACTGGTGCTAGACATAAATTTACTACTGAAGAATTATATCAAGGTGTTAAGGTAGTAGTAAAATTACCTGAGCAGATTATTGATCAGAGATTTGGAGTACAGCCAAACGAGGGTGCTGCACATCTTTTTGCCGGCGATGTAACATTGAATCATATAGGTGGTGGTTTTCTTTATACAAATCGGGATACACTTTCAGTTGGAGCGGTATATCATTATGATTCTCTGATGGTAAAGCCGGATGAACCTTACACGCTTGTTAATGCATTACTGAACAATCCCATGGTTAGCAGCCTTATCACAGACGAAGTTGCAGCAAAAGAAGATATTGATAAGAATCTCCCAAAAGAAGAGCAACTGAGAATACGTTTTGCTGTAAGCAAACTAATCAATACATGGAATGAACTACGCTATACATATTATTCTCCATCTAGCAGGTCAAAACTCATTGAAAGTGGCAAGTACAAATCAGATGCAGAGATTAAAGCAAGGATTGATTCTATTCGTCAAGATCTAATTGATAAGTATAAGACAAAGTTTGTAAATGATTACGTTGAGCTGGAATACAGTGCAAAATTAGTTCCAGATGGAAAACGATGTAGAATGAAAAAACCTTACCATGATAATATTTTATTTATAGGTGATGCAGCTGGTAGAGGTATTTTCATTGGTCCTAGAATTGAAGGGCTTAACGTAGGAATTGATGATGCGGTAAGGGCTGCCAATGCAGTTGCAAGATCCATCGACAGAAACAATTTTACTCATAATTATTTAGGGGAATTTTATACGCAATTGATAGATGATAGCCCTTACACAAGGGATATGAAGGAAATTGATAAAAACTATCTTAAGATCTTTCTTGATGCTGCAAAAGATGTTCCAAAGGATATTGTAGGTGCGAGATATGGCATGGTTTTCAGACTAATGACAAGTGGAACGCTGAGGGGTCTTGCAGTAGGGTTTGCAAACATCTTAGGATATGATCGTCTTTTACCTATAGTCGAGTCAGTAGATACATATGTTCAAGTGCCAATCGAAATTGCTGAAAAATCAGGCACACGAGTTACATCAAAATATAATCTTACAATTCCAACAATTGCAGAACGTATAGCAAAATTAAAGTATGATGATGATACCGTTTCACACATTAAAGTTTTAAATCCAAAAAGTGAATTTATGAAAAAGATGGTTATACTATGTCCAACTAAGTGCTATACCTTAGAAAAAGATGATGATGTCACACTTCAGCATGAGGGATGTATCGAATGTGGGACTTGTGCGAAAGAAACTGAATGGCGCCATCCTCGTGGAGAGAAAGGAATTAACTATCAATACGGATAACTAGCTATACAGCTAATTTTTCCATTTTATTGAGCAGCCAATAGATGGATCAAAATCATTTTCTATTTTTTCACCTCTTAATACTTTTCTTACGTTATTTTCCATAACGGAAACTTTCGGAGTCATTTCTGGCTCTAAAGCATCATTAATTCTACCATGGAATACTAACCTGCGCTCCTGATCAAAAAGAAAAGGATCAGGTGTGCATACTGCACCATAAGCCTTTGCAATCAGTTGGGTGTCATCAATTAAATACGGAAAATTTAATTTATATTCTCTTGCAAATTTTATCATATTATCAAAACCTTCTCCCTCATAATTAGGATCATTGCTATTGATAGCTACTACTTGTAATTCAGATGTTTTGAACAGAGATTGCAAATTGACAATGTCACCAATTCTTGCCCTAACATAAGGACAGTGATTACATATAAAAACTACAAGCAATGAGTTACTGCTACCGAAGTCTTTGAGAGAATATGTTTTGTTATCTACTCCTTTTAATTTAAAGGGTGGTGATTTTTCGCCTGTCTTTAGAACCTGACTTGAAACTGTCTTTACCATATTATTAACCTTTGAAAGAATGGATATTAAAAATTGTGCGGTTTTCAAGACAAGTTGTGTAGCAAATAGTAGCTACAAAATGGGATTACAGAATACAATATATAAAATAATATGATGCACGATGCATAAAAACCTACCAAGCCCAATTTTACAATATTATAAAATCTGCAAGGTACTTTCCCTTGAAAATTCATTATCATTGACTAAATGGGACTTGTCTTCTCTTCATTTTTATTTTTATTATTGTTTTCCATGTAACTTCTGGTAAACCTATCTGTTTCTGAATGTAGTAGCAGTTTCCGGTCCAAACCTCATCCAAAAAATTCATTTTAGGGCTTATAAAAATACTCAGCTGTACATTGCGTATCCTGAAGACACAAGATACGACCACTCAGAATGCAAGAATAGGTCATTTTAATTGTCTATAGATAATCAGAAAGCGACTTTTGCTCGTGAGGAATATTAACATTATCTGTTTGAACTAGCTTATCATGTTTCATGTTAGCTCCTTGCCAATATTGAAGTAATACAAATCATCTTTCTAAATATGTTGGCGGTTTCAGGACCAAAGCCAGCATAATGATTATTAGCTGTTACTATTGCAAGATTGATACTTTTCTCTCTTCCTCCTCTCATATTTGCAGGATAGAACGGACCTTGTCAAGCTGAATAACTCCATCCAGAGCAGCCAATATAATATTGCAGCAACTTCTAGACGCAAGTACATTACAACAGTAATTGAAATGAGGATTTTGCTCTCAATGAGAGACATCAAAGCATTTAGTCTGAATACCTCTTTCCGTTGTTTATTTTAATTCTTTATACTATCTCTATTCCTTTCCTTCTTGAGGTTGCTGTAAGCGCTATACCAAAGCCAAAAAATCCAACTTTTTTTGCTACATCTAATGTCATTTCTTTATACTTCCTTGTTATATGGAGGCAAAGCCTATACTGCTTGTATGGAAATATTCAAGGCTGTTGTTATCTAATAGGATATACTTACAACTCTGCATCAGTTGTAAGTAGCTTTCAATGCATGAAATCCAGAGAACTACTTTCAACTATGGAGCCTTCGTTTTCGACATCTCTTCGAGAAATGCTTCCGCAGCTTTTCTAAGCTCATCTGGCGATAGATCCTTTTGATGGGTTGCTATTGACCATAAATGTCCAAATGGATCTTTTAAGTATCCAGAACGGTCTCCGTAGAATTGATCTTTGACTGGATGTAGCGCAGTTGCTCCTTCATCTACAGCCTGATTAAATACAGAATCTACATCTTTAACGTAAACATACAAGCTAACTGGACTTCCACCAATTGATACAGGAGAAAGAGCTTTCATATCTGGAGATTCTTCTGTTAACATAAATACAGAATCACCTATTTTGAGCTCCGCATGCATAATGTGCTTACCATTAGGTCCATGCATACGAAAATGCTCTTCAGCATCAAATGCTTTCTTATAAAATTCTATTGCTCTATCTGCATTTCTTACAACCAGATAAGGATTAATTGAATGGTACCCTTCCGGGATGATTTTTACATTATCACTCATGCGCATTGTATTTAAAGTATAATTAATAAACATGCAAGAGATCAAAAGTATAGTTGCAATATAAGGGCAAGGAGCGAAGAGGAGAAGTAATAGAAGAAGAAGAGTCAGCTCATAACTATGGAGAAGCACTTTGGCCACAAATAAAATTTATCGCGTGTCCTATTAGGACCAGCTTAGGAATCCTGGGCAAAAAGTGGACTATTTTGATACTCCGAGATATTGGCTTTCTCAGGATTGACCGTTTTAATCGTATTCTAGAATCTATTACAGGTCTTACACCAAGGATATTATCAATACGCCTGAAGCAATTAGAAAAGGAAGGTTTTATTGAACGCATAGAGGAAAAGAGGTCACCTATAGCAGTAAGATGGAGGCTTACTGAGAAGGGTAAGGACACACTACCTATTTTGATGCAACTGGTTGCATTTGGTTCTAAATGGTATTCCGACATTGTATTTGAAGACAAGATGCCTAGGGAGTTAAATGAGATCTTCCCCCAGCCAGAAGCAAAGAAGTTCATCAGAGGTATTACATAGGTGTGTATTCATTCAGTGCAAAAGATACGCTGCTCAGTTTAGTTGCTTTTTGATTTTGGCTGTTTTTAACTTCAATCAAAAAATAACCCAAATCAGTAGAATCAATTGGCAATACTTGTAGATCGGGCTCTTGAATTTTTCTGCTTAACTGTGATGGTGATGCTTGATAGAATTTGGCTCCAGTATGAAATAGAGTTCCACAAAATTTTAAGCACCTTCCACTAGCAGTATTGGCCGTGAACATCTTTAGTATAAAAGCAACTTGCACTTTTTTATTAGATTCACATTGAAAAGTTTTTTATCCTTCTTAATAGCCGGTTAGAACACTAGAGAATCTAATGTAGCCATGTAGTAAAAAAAAGACCTGTTGTCCATTGTTATCAATTTAACACCATTAAATGCCAACATGTTGGTTTAGATTTCTATTGCATCTCTCTGATGATGTGAACCTAGGTATGCTACACACCTATATTCTACATTTAAGAATATTATTCCTCCCGTATGTTTTTACATGCCATTCATATTTGGCATTATTGTAGTTGTTGTTGCTGGGAGTTGTGCATCTGTGGTATTGCTCATATGCATTTTGATATCATCAATATGAATATCATTACCATTATTATTCGTGCCCGTAGGAATTATTATTAATCCAAATGCTGCCATAATTCTAACAATTGCAAGTCCTACCCCTGTAGTTCTTGATTCAAAGGGTTAGAATGTGATGAAAGAATATCAAATCTTTCAGAAGAAAAGTTAAAAGAAATAGTTGAAGAAGTAATAAAGTTACGTTATAGAATGAAAGGGAAAAGAATAGATCGAGATCTATCAGATGGCAAGAGAGAAGTACTTTACGTTAATACTTAGATAATTAATCAATCTGTGCATTCAAAACATTGCAAAGTATTCAATATTTGAAAATGTATGTGTTAATAGGATTTAGGTTATATAATAACAAAAACCAACCGTTAATTCTAATCAGCCTATAGCTGACAGTGTTTACAAGGCAATTCATTCGCACTGATACGTTGGATACTATTGGTACGCTCTTACATTAGGATTTGTCAAGTGCTATAGCTACGATGATCTGTATTCTTCTCTTCTCCTTTTTCTTTTTCTTCCTCTTCCATTAATGTTTTAAGCATTGTCACATCACGTTTAAAGAATATATCTAAAATCCAGTCTGCTAAAACTCTTATTTTCTTTTGTAACGTTGGAAGATGCACCAAATAATAACTTCGCCATATCAACCAAGCTAAAAGGCCTTGCACTTCAATTCCTAATAAATTACCTATGCCAGTTCTTTTTCCTATGCTAGCCATCATTCCTTTTGTTTTATAATCAAATATTTTTCTATTCTCTAGTCTTCCTTCTATTGATGCTATAATATTATTTGCTACTATTGCACCTTCCCTTATCGCATGTTGTGCTGTTGGCGGATAAGGATTGCCACTGTTAGGATCTATTATATAAGCACAATCACCTAGAGCATATACCCCATTATAATTAGGCAACTCCAAATATTTGTCAACGGTTATTCTGCCGCTTTTATTATCATGTTCACAGGAAATGCTAGTAAGTAAAGAAGAAGGTGCTACACCACCAGACCAGATTATTGTATTTGTGGGTATTATAGTGCCGTCTTTTAGGCTGACAGTATTTCGAGTCGCTCCTATTACACGTTGATTAAGAATTATTTCAATTCCGCTCTTCTGCAGCCTCTTTAATGCAAATACGGACAACTCCTTACTCATTTCAGGTAGGAGCCGATCACCAGAATGAACTATTATAACCCTAATATTGTTGATATTTATATTATGGTAATATTCCTTTACAGAATCTCTAATAAAGTCATTTATTTCTCCTGCAGTTTCCACTCCTGCAAAGCCTCCGCCCACTATAACGAAGGTCAATAATTTCTTTTGAAGCTGAGCTAATGTCTTGGAATTATTATTAATACGACCATAAATATTGTCAAGGGTAGCAGCTGATACTGATGATAATAATACTTGATCAGACTGTTCGAGTAAATATGTTATATGGTTTCTCAAATTTATAGCATCGTTTATAGTCTTTATTGTAAATGCATTTCGTTGTATATCTGACATCCCAAAAAATTTTGTCTCGCTTCCAAGTGCTATGACAAGATAGTCATAGTACAGATAGGTGTTTGATTTCAAAAGGTTAGGATCTGTTATTGTTGACGAATTGCTACCATTGCCACCTAAAATCTCAGCAAAAGCTGATGTGTATGAAGTGGAAGATCTAATTGAAACCCTTTTCTTTTCTAAGTTGATATTGTTTACAGCAGAACAATAGAATCGTGATCTATTGCAAAATTCTCTAATTGGTGTTACGATGTGTCTTGTTTCTATCATGCCAGATGCTATCTCATGTAGCATTGGCGTGAAAAGAAGATAGTTATCTTTGCTCACCATTGTAATATCTATGCTCACATCTGTTTGAAAATGATTTTGAAGCTTTTTTAACACGCTTACTCCTCCAAAGCCGCCTCCTAAAATGACTATTCTTTTTCTATTCGTTGTATGGTATTGCTCATTATCACCACTAGCGCCATGCGCGAACAACAGATGGTTTTGGAGAATATCTATTCTTGAAAATGATATATCACAGCTAGGGCATCTATATCTAGCACCAAACTTTATTGATAAAAGAGAAGAAAACAAGCCCAGTGTAATTCCAAACAAAAGATTAATTGATATAGGATACAGAAAAGAAGATATTTGAAAACTTGAGAACGTGGCATTATTTTTATTATTATTGCTGCCGTTGCCGTTATCATTATCATTACTACTACCAACCAACGTATGTCTAAATTCTGGACTTAAAACAAATCGCGATACAGGAATAGAAAAGATTAGATAAACAAATATGCCTACAAACAGACCATACTTCAAACCATTCGATGGCTTACTTATATTCAAAATATTAGTTTTGTACAGAAATATACCTGATACTATCCCGATTGAGATTCCTACTATTATATGAATAGTCATTCCAGCAACAATAGCAGATGATATGGGTGAATGAACTCCAATTATATGTCCAAATACTACCCAAGTAAGATCATATGTACGAGATATCCCTGTAGAAGAAAAGAAAGTCAATGGAATTGCCATAACTAGGGCTCCAACTATGCCCCCAGCAATAATGAAGAATACCTCTCGCTTAAATGAAAAATCTACTCTAGCTGCTTGGGGCTTTATCTTAGCAACCATATCAATGCAGATGTTTCTAATGGCATTCTAAAAGATATAAGAATTGGTTAAAGGTTTATTTCAATTTGACATATTATTTCTCAACCTTTGCTTGTGATAGCTCATACAATGAATATCTACATGGCGATAATGATGCTACTCAAATCATGAAACTCCAAGGTTTTTGATCTTGTTCTTTTCAAGCCATTGCATACTATGACCTAAGATCTAAGTATCATTACAGACATATATAGAATTGATATAATAGACTCACTTTCATGGCCAAAAGCTATTCATGAAGGGAATGTACACATCAAAGTAACGACTATAAAGGATAGACAAAAAATTGGCGTCCAAAGATTATATTGATGATATATTACAATTACCGCAGAGAAAGCTCGTAGTGTCCAAAAATGATATTGACCTTGCTACTGATACCACAAATGAGATCTTCATCTTGATGGTTGAGGAGTCTTTAGGTTCTGCTGGTGGACGAGCTGGCGGCTCAGGTAGTAGACAAATTGGCAGAATCATGGGCTTTTTATGTACGGCCGGAAAATGTACAAAATATTTTGAAGTTACTGCGCCCGAAAAAGTTAATCAGTTTGATATCCCCTATAGCGCTGTTGCAATGGATATTAAACTTTCAACAGGCAAACCCTTTGTGGTGCAGGGAATAGTCGATCCTGAACTTGTAAACTCATATAGATATATTATAAATAACCTAATATAGTCATGATCAACTATTGACATGTCGTCAGAACAGAAACAAGACATTGAAAAAATGGCGTCTGCTATTGAAGATCTACTTTATATGAAAGCTATCATGTTTGAAAATATTCCCAATGGGAGTGAAAAGGCTACATTATCTACACAGTTCTCACTTATTGTATCGAATATAATGTCTGATATGAATCTCGGAGAAAATGATAACAATGAAATTATGAAGTTGATGTACCATTCTCTTTTGATATATATTAATGAATACTTAAAATTGCCCAAGTCCTTAACAATGGCTTTTGGCAACGATCTTGAAAAGTATCGTGATGGAATGCAGTGTAGCGAGCTGATTTCGAATTATGTTACTGTTTTACAAAATATATTCTTAGACCAAAGAAACGAAATAAGAAAAAAAGAAAAATAAAATATTTTCATTCGTGAATCTAGGAAAAAGACAGAAATCTTGAGAGTTATTATTGTTTTTAAAATTAAAGTTCTTGATTGTAACCATAATTCATTTGATTGTTGTTAAAACATAATAATCACGAGGTTGATGGCTGAAATATCACATTGTTACTAATCATGGTCTTTTGAGAAATATGATACCGTAACAACTATTTACGTATAACAAATTTCAATTTGATGGTGAATATGTCATGTATATGAAAAAGTATAATAGAATACAAATAATCTATTTCTTTAATTTTGCCTCAAGTAATTTAGATATCTCTGAAGGCCGCTTCGCAACGGGTACATCCGCTTTTGCAAATTTAGAAAGCTTGGACTCTGCCGATCCATAGTTTCCATAAATAATTGCACCTGCATGTCCCATTCTTTTTTCTTTTGGTGCGGACCTCCCTGCAATATATGCAACCACTGGTTTTGAAAACTTTGTTTTTATTAAATAGTCTGCCAGTTGTTCTTCAGAATCTCCTCCTATTTCGCCTACGACTACTATTGATTCTATATCATGTCTATTTCTCACCATATCAAAGGCTTCTATAAGATTTGTTCCGTTTATCGGATCTCCACCTACACCAAGGCATAATTTCTGCCCATAGCCAGCTCTTGTCAAGTTATAAGAAACCTCGTACATCAATGTTCCACTACGTGAAAATACTACACTGTTACCTGCTCTGAATGGCTGGGCTGGCATAATTCCAACCTTCATTATTTCAGGCACAATTACACCAGGAGTGTTAGGTCCTATCATTTTTGCCCCTTGTCTCTCGGCATGCTCTAGGACTTTCATAGAATCTTTAATTGGAACATGTTCTGGAATGGCAACTAGTAATTTTATTCCATTATCTAAAGCATCTGTTGCAGCATCTAAGAAAAATGGCGCCGGTACAAATACTCCTGAGATTTTTGCCCCAGATACTTCTACTGCTTTAGCTATACTATTATAAATAGGAATTCCTTCAAAACTCTGACCCTCTTTGCCAGGAGTAACTCCTGCAACAATGTTTGTTCCATATGCCTTCATTAATCTAGTATGTGTAGAACCATAGCTTCCTGTAATGCCCTGTATTATTACAGGTTTTTTCTTATAATCTTCATCGGATTCTTTTCCAATTAATATATCAAAGATGTTGAATTCATTATCCATTTTATTGAATTCCATTATCCTGAAACCTCTTTAACCATTGCGTCTATTGCTTCCTCCACCGTATCATATAGTTTCGCTTGAGTACCTTTCAATATTTCTTTTGCCTTTTCAGATTCTGCCCCAGAGATCCTTGCAAAGACAGGGACGCAAATCAGATTATTATTATATGCATTGAGAATCGCCTGTGCAACAAGGTTAGTCTTTACTATTCCACCAAATAGGTTTACGAGAATCACATCAATTCTTTTTATGTTGCTGATTACTTTCAGCGCCTCGTATATTGTTTCGGTGGTTGCACTACCACCAAAGTCAAGGAATGAACCTGCTTTACCGCCAGAATATGAGACCATATCTAATGTTGACATTACTAGTCCTGCACCATTTCCAATAATTGCAATATTTCCATCCAATTCAACCAAAGAAAATCCACTTTTTTTGGCCTGTGCCTCCAATTCCGAGATATGTTCATATTTCTTTAATTCAGGATGTCTGAACATTGCATTGTCATCTATAATGACTTTTGAATCAAGTGCGATAAGAGAATCATCATTGAGTACGCCTACTGGATTAATCTCTGCAAGCTCTACTTCCTTTTCTCTCACAAGCTTCGAAAGTTTCATTGTGAAATCTGTAAATGAGACTTTAGTCTTTGCACACAGCTTTAGTGTATGAGCTACATCTTCTGCAGTGTCTGCAGAGAGCTGATCGATCAACACATCTATAATGACTTTATTTTCTACATTCTCGATCTCGACTCCACCTTCTGCTGATGCAATCAAGGAGTAGCACCTCTTGCTCCTATTAAGGAAAAGTGATAAGTAGAGTTCTCCTCTTATATCTACTATTTCCTCAATTAAAATATGAGTTGGTAGCTCACCTTTGACCTCTTTATTCATAAGTTCATTAAATTTTGGCACAAGTTCAGATTCTGTTTTGCATTTCAGAATGGCACCGGCTTTGCCCCTGCCTCCAACAGAAAGTTGAGACTTTAATATACATGGATAACCGAGTTTTCTTGCAGCCCGTTTTGCCTCTTCTATGTCGCTAACAAGATGCGATCTTGGAATTCTCATGCCATATTGGTTAAATAATTCCTTACCTTGGTATTCTAGTAACTTCATTTATTAGCAGAGGACAGTCAAATATGCTTATTTATAATCCTATTTTTATACAAATTATTTGTTCTAATATGTTAGGATATATGAAGTGCCAAGATTAATATGCATAAGCCTATACTATTCTGTCATTCTCACTCTATTTGGATACTCTAGAAAATACTGATAAGTTATCACATGTCACAAAATATGTCTTTTCTGCTTAAAATATCATAATATTAGGTTGTGGTATAGCGGTAAATATACTTGTCTATCTCTTCCGATTGTCCTTTTAGATAACTGATTTAAATTGGCCCACCTAAAGTCTGCCGCTGCAGACCAAGGATAGGGCCATACAGAAACTGGTGGATTTCTGTAGTCATCTATTACTTCTGCAATAAAATAAACATTGTTTTTTATTTGTTGCAAGGGCTCGCAATAATTTTTTGATATATTATTTATATAAAGATTAGATAATACATTATAAGTACATTTATTGGAAATATTATACGTTATTACAAAAAATGATTTATAACTATCAAATATTTGCATGGACATATAAAATCAATACTTTTCATATCTGAAAAAAGTGATCAAATTTATTCATTATAGGTTATTCATATATTTAAGACCACGTATCTTCTATCATGATTTACGGTTTGTTGTATACATGCCAAAATATTAACTATTATAATTTTTATGTGTACATATACCAACTATTTGTAGATACTTATTTATATGCCATATTGAAAATTGCTAAATCATGGTTGAGAAGATGACTGCCGTATGGCTGATCATTCTTACAATTATTGTATGCGCCTCCGTCCCTGCTCTATTGATCTGGCTTACTACTTATCCACATACAACAAAGATGTTAATAGGCATTGAGTATATATCTGAAATATTGGAGTATTCATTGTATCTTTGACTCTTATTGAAGCCATTAATACTTATTATAATCTCTTTGATTGATTGTGCGTATTAACTTAAGTTTTGTTTTTAATATAATGATCTATTTGATTATGCCATGATTGAAAGAGGAATAAAAGCAGGTATCCTCAGGGCGTAACAAGAAGTACGCTAGAATCTTCGTAAAACCTTGGGCTTTAGCATTTCTGGGTGATCTTTCAATTCTTTTATTAAAGATAGTACCTTTTCTTTATCTTGGGGAATAGTGCCTCCTAGTGAATAGACGTTTGATGCATGATTTGCCCTAAATGTCACTGGTGTTGCAGAATTAAATCCTGAAACAAGTCTTTCAATCTCATCCAATACCTCTATGTCATCCAAGGGAATAAAAGGTTCATTGAATTTGGTCATAAATTCACTATAAATTCCATCTTCTAAATATAATGTCAATGCCCCCAAATAATCAGGAGCGATTTCACTTACGAGTCTGGCAGTATCAGCAATATGTTCATTAGTGTATGTTCTTCCACCAAGCCCTAGAATTATCATACAGGATAAAATAAACCCATGATGTTTTGCTTTCTTACAGCTCTGAAGGATTCCCTTACTTGTTGCACCTTTTGTCACCTTCTTCAAAAGAATGTCATTGCCAGTTTCAATCCCTATGTAAAACATGGTAAGTCCAATATTTTTTAGTTTATCCAATTCCTCATCTTTCTTCTGAAGCAAATTTTTTGGCATTGCATAGCATGATACTCTTTTCAAGTTCGTAAATTTAGTATATATGTAATCCAAAATTTGAATTAGCCTGTCTGTAGAAAGATTCAGTGCATCTCCATCTGCAAGAAATATCCGTGAAGCTTCCGGATATGCCTTGGCATTCAAGTCAATTTCCGATTTTATTTCATCCCATGGTCTCTCTACATATTCCTTTGTGCGATACATATTACAGAATGAACATTTGTTAAAAGAGCATCCCAATGTGACTTGAAATATTAAGGAATTAGCCTCGGATGGTGGTCTATAAAGTGGATGATCATAGAGAATTTCCATTGCTGTATGCAATTATGTAAGATACCGCATTTAATTTATACTATAGCTATAATCTAAGTGATTAGATATAATATATAATATATATGTTATTTATTGCATCAATATTTAATTTACCAAGCTAACAATTGATAATCTTCCTGCTTTATTTCAATTACATAAAATATATGACACTAGTGATCGTAACTATTCCGCACATCCATTTAATAATAACAATACCGTGAAGCATTGATCACATTACATTATACTTTCCTTTTCGTTACATATTTTTGAATTTGTGAGGCCTGTTTTTGTATCTTGTTTATATGCGATTGCAGTTGCTTTAATTTTGATTGTTGTCTTTCCAGAGATTTAACATATTTCTGAATAGATTGAAGTAGCGAACTCATCCTTTCAATTTCAGCAGTTTGCGTATCTAACTGCTTTGATATATTGATTAAAATATTCTCTTCTCTCTGTAACCTTTGTCGCTTTTTGCTGATAACACGTCTTCGTAATGGCAACTTACCTGTGGCATATGCTGTTACCATTTCCTCTCTCTCGATACCTTCTTTGTCTTCTGGTAACATTCTTAGTTCTTTAGCTACATTCGCATCTGGTTCAACTGCTTGATCTGATTCTATTATATCCTTTAGCGGTTCAGGCTCGTTTTCTTTGGTCATGTTGTGGTATTTCTGTTTTTGAGCCACAATGAAATATTGTGGCAAAGTGTATTATGTTGGAAATATGCAATTCTATACACAAAACTTGTGCAATCGTTTATTACTTTATTCAATAGCAAGCTTATCAAAACCATCTCCTTTAATGATTCTTTTATACCATTTGCTAAATAAAATTCATTAATGTATGAATGAGGGTTTGTCAATGTGATACTCCTGGACGGATAATGGAAAACTACCTTGGTAGTAACTTGGAGCTTTGTATGTACTTTTCACGATCGCACTTGCAAATATACTAAAACATGTTTATAAGAAGCATTATATAAATTTCTCATAAATTCAGATCAAGTTTATATCATAACACATATTTACAATTATGGCATCATTACATACAATAAGAAACATGCCTAAAAATTTTGAAAATATCTAAGCAATTGTTATCAATATTATACTTATTGAAAACAATTTTACAAATCTTATAGCAGAGATTAAGTTTTAAGAATTGTTCGATATGTAATGTAAGGTCTACATAGAATCTGTTGAGCTCATGTTTTCAAATGTAATGATGTATAAGAATAGATATGGATCAAATGCCATCATTGCTAATTAATTCTATTTTGTCAAAGTTAATGTATGCCCTAAGGTAATGAGGAGGGGATTAAATAAACAAAATTTGATTATGTGTAAACAAAGTAAAAGGCAGATCAGCAAAAGAGGCTACCGATAGGCTGTAATGTATTCGACTACGAATAGAAATGTAAAAGTAAACAATAACGCTGTTGGTTTTATACGTGTATAACGCACTGATAACAATAATCATCATCATAGCTGGTAGTAACCGCTGTAGCAAGTGAGGCGACATGACGTGCTCATCGACATTAAGATTTCAAAGAAATGCTATTTCGATAATGGATGTGATTAGTACCACTACTAAGATATCTGAAAGTACAACCAATCATGGAATGTATTTATGACCCATCATATAGTTGGTTACTAATGCAATTGCAATATTATCGTTGTCAATGTAAGTGAATCTATTGAAACGCTTATACGATAGTATCAAAAAGCACTCAGAATTATTATAATCATACTATAAAATGGCTTTGCATTACCAGTGGTATCTTTGGCGTAGTTACTCTTATTACATGGATATTAAGATCTATATTTATATCAATTATAACAAATCTCAAAAATTGAATAAAATCAATAGTTGGGCCGTTTCAAGTCTGTTATTTGCCAGGATAATATACGCAATAAATTGGTTTAATATCGCTTCTACATTCTCACATATATCTTCAGACTTCAAACAAGATATCTCTTTGCTCGGATTGCTTACTACAAGCTTCTTGATAGGTGTTGGCATATTTCAAGTACCTGGTGGAATTCTTGCTGCTATAAAGGGTTCTAGAAGGACTGCAATTTATGGAATAACAATAGCTTCGTCAGCAGCACTTATGTGCGGTTTATCCTCCAATTTACAACAAATTGAAATTCTGCGTTTTGTAGTGGGTCTTGGTATGGCGTTATTTTTTGGTTCAAGTGTTACTTTGATTACAAGATATTTGGGAAGAGGATCGGAAGGATTTGCAGTAGCATTACTCAATTCAGCTCATTCAATAGGAGGAATCATAGGGATATTTGGATGGGCAATTCTTGCAGAAATAATAGGCTGGAGGCAAAGCATATTGTTGAGCGGTGTCCTTGGATTGATTAGCAGTATACTCTTATTTGCTTTCTTATCATGGAAAGACGAGGACGAAGAAGAGAAGCTGCAGCAACAATCACAACAAAGAACAAAAGTAAAACATTTTCAAATCATGAAATCAAATATTGGCAAAGTGTTACTTGACAAGAATCTGTTTGCTTTCGGTTTAGTATTACTTGGAGCACAAATAGCATGGGGTTTACCTCTTACGTTTATAGTATTTTACTTGGAAGATTATTTGAAAGTAAATCCATCAACTGCTGGTCTTATCGCTGGTTTAGGTTTAATATCTGGTATTATATCAGCACCTATTTTTGGAAGAATATATGATAAGACAAAAAAAATAAGGAGACTTTTGCTTGTATGTGGCCTAGTAATGTCGATAGGTGTAGCAGGAATTGCCGTTACAACAACAGCATCTTCAGGATTGTACATAGCTGGAATTTCAAATGTCCTGGTGGGCATCTTTTCAGCTGCAGTTTTTACTATAGCCTATGCTTCAGCTAAGGAAACAAACAGAAATAGAAGGACAGAAATTAGCAACGAAGATGACATGAAGTCAACAATAACAAAAAATTCGTATGATAGCTTGGCTATAGGGTGGGTTAATGGTTTATCATTATTTGGTGCATTTTGGGTTCCAATTTTCTTTTCATTTGTTGTTCAACATTTAGGCTATGTCACTGCGTGGTTGCTTGGAGGTATCTCTAGTCTTTTATTTGTATTACCATCTCTCGGGATTATGACAGCTAAAGTCAAAAGTTCTTATACAGACTAGTTGTAATAATAATCTCTATTCTTCATTGATTTAATGAATTTTATTAATCGCAGAAGTGAATCCATCAATAGCTGTTATCTGACAATGATCCTTTTTACCAAAACGCACACTTTAAACCTTGTATATGGGTATTTAATATATGTGGCATTCCAGTATAGTCATTACATTTCTGGGTCAGTCCGTCGCGAGATCTTCATTGCTTTTCACTCAGTCTGGAGCAGCGAATACTTACCTCATCCCCATCATACAGGAGGTACTATGCTGTATTAACCTTTGTTAGTTAATTCCTTACTAAGGCATGCTCTGAGTAATCTTTTCAAAGTTCCTGATATGTGGAGCGTCACAAGAGGAGGATCTGTGAAGGCTATGGTAGACAATATGTTATCAAGACCTTTTATTTTACAGCTGATTATTATAATGGTTTTTATTTGAGATTGAATGAACCGTAAAGATGATCTTTCAGTCGCTATGTAACCAAAAAGTTCAGAATTTCTTTTTTTTATTAGATCGACTATATCAATGCCATCCATCTGTCCATTATGCAATATTGCCAGATAGCGACGTTTGTCTCGTCTCTTAAGCATATATTAATCACCTTCTATGGCATTTATACTCAATCCAATCTCCAAGTTCCCGCCAGTAAGATTCTGGCTCTATGTCACAAATTTTTAATATGGCGTCAAGGGAAGGACCAGAAATCATTTCCAAAACTGAACTTGCACCGCTAGAAAAAATGAATTGACAATCGCTTGCTTTACAAAATTTATAGAATTTTCTTATTTGATTTAGCCATTTTCCGACCTGCCAACCAGTCATTTTGCGAACATTAGCTAAGTTCACTTCCAATCCCATCCCACTTTTTACTTTCCTTTTCAATGTATTATCAACTCTTTGAAAGTCTCTAACAACAAAAAGATCGATAGGAAAAGAAGGAGTAGAATACTGTAGCTCATTAATGTTTTCAGAAATAACAAGATATGGATGGTCAATTATTGCTACTGAAGAAAGCAGTTTCATATTAACACGGTAAATGATATTTTCTCCTTCTATTTTGGTATTATTATACCTAAATCCTAGCACCTCTATTGCTAAATTTTTTGCCATTTTAGTGATTTCTACATAATCACGAGAATATATACAAAGGTCTACTCGCCTAAAGCCAAGAGCACCCTGTAATTCTGTAAATTACTGCTAGGTTTATATCTTTTGACTGGTCTGAATCGAATTCTAATAGAATCCATATCAGAAAGAGAAATCCTTCCCTTACAGATTCTCTGTTTATCCAACCTAACGTATAGATTACCTTTCTCGTCAATATATTTATCAATAAAGTTTGAAAGGTGATATCTATCAACGCTATTTAACAAGGACATGATTTTTAAAATAAGTTCTTTAGCAACCTGACCATTAATAGCAGCAGTAAGTAGCGAGATCTTATTTCCCCAATGACCATCGTAAACTGAGCTCGTAAATTTTTCAGCTGATATTGAAAGAATATCGTATAATGATTGCAAAATTTTCTTTTCGTTTTCAGTAGCATGAACTACGATATTAATTTCTGCAGAAGAAAATCTAATATCATCTACTGCGGCCATATGCAAGTGAATAAATTATAAGAAATATTAACCAAAGTTTATTGGAGCAGCTCTGATGACTCTTCTATAGACTGAGTTGTTTCAATTGCCTTTGCTTCTTGAACTGCTCTAGATTCGGGCGTTGAAATTAACTTTGTTTTCTTTATTCCTATGTGTCTAAACGATGCAATTTTCTTTGCCTCTGCCAGAAGATCTGCTCCCATCTTGCCCATAGTTACTTCTTGAACAAATTGATCTACAGTTAATTTTCCAATCTTGTCTGTCAATACATGACGAGCAATAATTCTAATCTGATGTTTTTTAGAAGCATTAAGTCGTCTCTGACTGAATGCAATTACTGCAACCCTGAATGTATGACCATCTTGTGTTGTATAGTTATATACATCGTTAATCATCGAGCTCCCTCTCCTGATCAAACTTCTTAAAAATTCCTTTGCATATTCATGTCCTTTGAAAATAGTAGTGGCCGCACCATTGTTAACCGTGTCAATTTGAACAAACACTTTTGTCTGATGCTGTGTAGGATCTTGCTTTAAGATATCAAACATAGTATTTTCAATTACACGTCCTCTAGCGCGATCAGCATCTGTTATTGGCACATAGTTCAAGGGGCTTCCTCCGAACGCAGATGGAGCATTAATTACTATCCACTGCTTGTCTCGCCATTTGTCGCGTACTCTGCCGCCTTTTTTAGCTCCCTTTGCCATAAAGACCAGAAACGTTAGCCAAAATATAATTGTACTCTAGAAAACACCTAAAAAAGGTGCTCTTTATTATTTAATAATAACTCAAATCGATATATGAAGTATCATGAGCTTTTAATAAGTGATTCCATAGTATGAAATAAAGGCTTTAATTCAGAAACAGGACCATGGATGTCTATAGATGTGGTACCTTGAAGAGAAATTTTTGCTTCTCTAAATATAATTCCCTTCTCAGAATATTCAAGTCCACTAAGGCTATCCAACCGTTCGCTAATTATGTCATCAGATTTGAGAAAGTGTCCTCGTCGTGCGTATAAAATAAACCTTTTATCTGTAATTATAACCTTATATCTCTTATTTGCATAATGGATAAGAGTCATACTCTGGAATTTTATATTCTCTAAAGGAAGTAAAAAATCCTGTAATGCCATTGGTATGCGTTGTAATTAATCTGTAAATATATTTATGAAAAAGGGTTGTAACAATTTATCAAAATTGATAATTAATCTAAATCAATCAAGCATATAATAAATAAAGATATGCATGCCAAGATATCTCAAATTTATATTGTTTGTCACATAATTTAGAATAAAATTGTGGAAGAAGTAGCTAGCTGTGAAGTTAAAAGAAGTGCATCCATAAACTGACGTTGATCTGTAGCTTAAAATTCTAATGCGAATCGATATCTAGATTGCAATATATACTTTGTACGCAGCCAACGTACGAAACATATGATAGCACAATAGTTTATTTTGACATCAAGCTTTTAATATGATTTATAAACAAAATTAAAAATTAGGTACACCTTGAATTTTAACGAACAATATTTTCTGACAGAAAAAAGAAAAAAACTTGGGGATATGCAGGAACTGCCAGAAAATAGAGTTGTTCTATTGCTATCTGCTATTTATTCAGGAGATGAACAAATGGTTTACCTGAAGTTTTATGATATTCAAGATAATATTATATATTTCTGGCGTGATAGAACGAACCACAAACCGTACTGCTATACAAAAATGCAGTATCGCAGTACCCTTGAAAAGATTACTGAGAGAGAGAAAAAATATACATTAGCGCAAACAATCAAAAAGGATTTGATCTCTGACAAAGAGGTCGATCTATTGAAGATAATTGCACCCGATCCATTGTCAATTGGCGGCACAGAAAATAGTATCAGAGAAAAAGTAACTGCATGGGAAGCAGATATAAAATATCATGAAAATTATCTTTATGACACTGGACTAATTCCAGGTGCATACTATATCAGAACAGGAGACGAAATCAGACAGTTTGAAAATCAAATTTCGCATCAGGTTAAAGAAGAACTGGAAAAGTTACTCTGGAGTAGAATAAAAGACGATGCTAGAAAAGGGAACAATGATGAATACTATCAATATATTACAAGATGGGCAGAGCTTCTCAATCAACCTATTCCTGATCTGAGAAGGATTTCTGTGGACATTGAAGTTGAATCTGAAGAAGGAAGAATGCCTACTCCACGGGATCATGACAGATGTGTTATTGCAGTTGGATTTGCCGCAAGCGATGGGTTCAAAAAAGTGTTGGTATTGAAACAAGACAACTCGATCGACCCTACTAACCCTCTAATACCTGAAACGGAACTTTGCCACACTGAAAAAGAGTTATTACAAAAAGCATTTAAAATTATTAGTTCATATCCAATCATCATTACTTATAACGGTGATGATTTCGATATGCCATATCTTTATGCTAGATCCCAAGATCCAAGAATTGATCCGATCAGTAAGATCGTCATACCAAAAAGTGAAATTCCAATAATAATTAAAAGAGAGACTTTTATAAAAAGAGGTTCTCAGGCTGAACCAGTCCAAATAAGACATGGATTACATATTGACTTGTTTAGAACCTTTCAAAATAGATCTGTACAAATCTATGCATTTAGCCACAAGTACTCAGAATATACACTTAATGCAATTTGTGAAGCTTTGCTAAATGATAGCAAAATTGAATTTGAAGGCGATATTAGCGAATTACCAATCCACAAATTAGCAGAATATTGTCTTAAGGATGCCTATTTAACCTTCAAATTGACAAGTTTCAACGACAATTTGTTAATGAAGCTTTTAGTAGTCATTGCTAGGATCAGTAGATTATCTATAGACGATATTGCACGATTTGGTGTTAATCAGTGGATTAGAGGGATGCTGTACTATGAACATCGTCATAGAAATATTCTTATTCCAAGACGTGATGAACTGCAGGCAAAAGGCAGCGCTTCAACTACTGCAATAATAAAAGAGAAGAAATATCGTGGTGGGTTAGTAGTAGAACCCGTTCTTGGTATACATTTCGGCGTTATCGTGGTAGACTTTGCAAGCCTCTATCCAAGTATTATTAAAGTACATAATATCTCATATGAGACAGTAAATTGTACCCATCAATCATGCAAAAACGATCATAGTCAGCAGATACCAGGGACTACACACTGGATATGTAAAGAGAAGAGAGGACTTACATCACTTCTGATTGGATCGTTACGTGATTTAAGAGTCAACTACTACAAGTATCTCTCCAAAAATAAAGCATTGTCTTCTGAAGAACGACAACTGTATAACGTAGTAAGCCAAGCAATAAAGGTAATTCTTAATGCCAGTTATGGAGTGATGGGTGCAGAGATATTTCCTCTGTACTGTCTGCCAGTAGCCGATGCAACTGCTGCCATTGGAAGAACTACGACAACAAAGACAATTGAGAAATGCAAAGAAATAGGTATCGATGTAGTATACGGAGACACTGACTCACTCTTCCTAAAGAATCCATCTAATACACAAGTCGATCAAATATCGGCTTGGGCAAGAAGTAATCTTGGAGTAGACCTTGAAATAGACAAGCAATATCGTTATGTTGTATTCAGCGAACTCAAGAAGAATTATCTTGGTGTTCTAGCAGATGGCACTGTAGACGTCAAAGGTCTTACTGGAAAGAAATCCCATACTCCTCCATTCATACGAAACGCATTCTATAATATTTTGGACATTTTAAGCAAGGTAAATTCGGAAAAGGACTTTGAATCAGCTAAAGAAAAAATTAAACATATTATCCAAGAAAATGCGAGAAACTTGGAATCTAGAAAAATACCCTCGTCAGATCTTACCTTCAATGTGATGGTTAATAAATCACCCAGCAAATATGGTAAGAAACTGACAACAACCTCCAGTGCTAAAGCAACCTCGCTAGACGGGAGAGATGCCGAAATTGAAAACTATAAAGGATTACCACAACATATTAAGGCAGCAAAATTATTGGTGGAGATAGGAAAAGAAGTCAAAGCAGGAGACATTATATCATATGTTAAAACAAAAACAGGAGATGGTGTAAAACCTGTTGATCTAGTGAAAGCAGAGGAGATCGATACAGAGAAATATCTTGAAACTATGGAAGCAACATTCGATCAGCTTCTATCCTCTCTTAATTTCAATTTTAAATCTATTCTCGGCAAGCCGCATCAGTCAAGCCTTGACGAGTTATTCTGGAGTACATGAACATATATTTCTAATTCGTAAAATTTTTGTAAATCTACAGTCATATAGTAAGAAATAAGAAATCGCTAAAAATTTTCGCGGTTTTATTTAAAATGAAGTCACAAACATTGTAATACAAAAGCATCTTATAGTTACCTCCTTAATATAAGGGGATAAAAAAAGCATTTTAATCTGAAATGTATCTTTTTGATATTGGAAAAGTCTGATTTTGAGTTACTGGGGTCTCTTTTCATTGTTCCTGAGGTTATGAGCACTGGATATAGTTTTGCAGACCTGCCTGTCAAAATCTCGTTTAATGAATCTAATGTGGTTGTTTATGGCATCCCGCTAGATATTACGACAAGCTTTGGTAAGGGGACTGATAAGGGGCCAGAAGCAATAAGACTAGCTTCTGCACGTCAAGTTGAAACTTTTATTTTTGATGAAAAAATAGACCTCTATGATAAAGTAAAAATCTATGATCTTGGAGATCTAAAAATTCCTGCCTGGATAAAAGTACAAGAAGAAATAAGCAGACACAGGATTAAAGCTGCTAGTATATTTTCATTTCTTGACAACACAGTACCCAAAATAACTTCTTTGTTATATGAAGCCAAAAAACTGCCAGTAATGATAGGTGGAGAACATACTCTTTCTTATTATCCACTGAAAGCATTGTACAAAGAAGAACCACTTGTCATTCATTTTGACGCTCATAGAGATATGAAACCAGAATATGATCGTATGAAAATGTGTCATACTACACCATTTTTCCATATAATGAATGAAGGCTACATTCCAGGCAAGAACATAATTCAGATTGGAATACGACAAACAGATAGAGAAGAAAATAATATCGCAGAAAAGAATGGAGTTATAACATTTGATGCTTGGGGAATACACAAGAGAATCGACAATTTACTAGTATATCTAAAAAACATGACTGCAAATAGAAAGATCTATATATCATTTGATATAGATGTATATGATTTACCGTATGTCCCATGTACAGGAACGCCAGAACCGTTCGGTTTAAATCCTTTTGAAGTCTTAAATATTATTAAAAGCATAGATACATCTGCAAAACTGATAGGGCTAGACTTTGTAGAAGTCGCTATGAGAAATGATGATTATCGGGAGGCTACATTAGCAACCCAAACATTATTCAGGATACTTTCACAAGATATTATATGATATCAAAATTACTATCTATCAAGTTAATCAAGCATGGGAGTCTATTGAGTTGTCCAGAGAATGTTCCTTGGCTCTGGACCTGTGGTTCCAATATTTTGACTAGCTTACTTTTCATTCTCTGGGATAGTATATTGTAAGAATCAAGAGCAATTATAATTAACCAAGACCATTCCAAAAGTGCGTTTATTTCTGCATATCTTTGCAGGATTATTGGCAGATACAGCTGCAATAACTTCTTGGATTCATTTCTAACTTTCTGATTTATCAAATCCTTGCTCACGAAGGGATTAGTAATACCTGCTTGGGAAGTTGTATTGAGTGTTTGGCCAATACCATTTACTACATATCATATATTGGGAGTTTTATCATAATCATCCACCATCGTAGACGTTATCGAGTTTTTGAACTGTTAAAAGAATGAGCTTTATCATAGACAGTATACATTATGTATCGAATTTATCAACTTGAATACAAATCAGATTTTTCCTAGCAGGTTTTCAAATTCTATCAGAATATAATTTCTTAAGCAAGATAATAAAGAGACATGTAGGTCCTAAGTTTACTAGTATATTATACCACTATGCATTTGACACGATTTCTCAATGATTCATTTAATTCCTCTATCTCTCCTACCTTGGTCTGTATATCTGTATCGTCTTTTACTCATCTTCTATATGGTATTCCTGACAGAATTATATGGTCTGTTAAGATAGTAATTGTAGCTATCTTGGTAGTAACTGAGGCCAACCATGTAGTATTAGTAATAATATGCATGACCCATCATTACTAGACCATAATCTGAGGTCTGCGGGAAAGAAACTTTGGCAGGTTTAGTGGCATGTACGGTTTGTCATTTGTTTGAATTTTTATTTCTTCTGCAAGTTCTTGTAACGTGATTTTACGTTGGCTACCTTCATTTCTATCGCGGACTATAAACTTTTCCTCATGCATTTCCTTGTCTCCTATTACAATAGTGTAACGGATCCATTCGATCTCTGAATCTCTAATTTTTTTTGCCACTGACTCATCTCTATCATCTATATCTGTTCTGATTTGTTTACTTGAAAGTTCCATAGCTATTTTTTCACATAATATTAGATGTGGTTTAGCAACTGGGATTAATCTGACCTGTGTATGTGTAAGCCATAGAGGAAATGAAGGTACCTTGCCAGATTTTGAAATTTTGGCTGATTTTTCTAAAAGCGCATATATTACACGCTCAATTGCTCCGCTAGGTGAATTATGTAATATGATAGGATTCTTCCTATTGCCATTTTCATCAACAAATTCAATTTGATAGCGTTTACCATTTTCAACATCTATTTGATCGGTAGACAGAGCAGATGCTTTGTTCAGATTGTCGATATAGTTAAATTCCCATTTTAATGTAAAGTAAAAGAAACGATCTTTCCACATCTCTACTAGTACTGATCTCCCAAATCTACTTACCAGTTCATTTACAAAGCTCTTGTTCTCATTGTAAAAGTCCTCTGTACATCTTATTGCCATCTCAATATCTGTTTCGATACATAATCCCAAGGTACTAATTACGTTAATAGATAATTCAAGTCTCTTGAGTAATTCTTCCTTTGACTGGCTCAGGTCCTTGCATATTGCATGGCAATCGGGCATAGTGAATGCCCTCAGACGTCTTAGGCCAACGAGCTCTCCACTTTTCTCCCTCCTAAAGCTATAGTGCGTGAGTTCATAAAGCCTTAATGGCAAATGCTTATATGAGATTTGGAAGTCCCTGGCCATCAAAAACTGACCAAAACATGCTGCAAATCTCAAAAATAGTCCTTTGCCATCTGCAACTACATTATATTGCCGTGCAGGAAAACGATTAAAGTAACTTTCCATAGATGGATGTCTAGAATCATACATTATTGGTGTTTCAACTTCTATACCACCATATTCCATTACCCTTTCAGTAACATATTGTTCAATGAGTGATTTCATCAATCTGCCTTTTGGATAAAATCGCATATTTCCGACATCGGAGGCTGGTTCATAATCTGCTATTGCCATCTTTTTCATTAATCTAACATGCGGGGGCTGTTCGTCAACTGTTCTCTTCTTTACCATTTCATAATCTGCTAGAGTATGCAAATTTTTTTCATCATTCTTAAATCTATATTCATTTATGGGTATAAGCTTGCCATTTGGTTGTAAGATATACCAAAATGATTGCAACTTTTCTTCAGCTTTTAAAGCAGATGACGTTTTCTCTTCGTACTGACTTGAGATCGTAGCATCATTATGAGCACTATGTACATCACTCATAGCATCGGCAGCGACTGGATATTGTTTTGTTAGTACTTTGGCATTCTCCGCCAACGGATGCCCCTTGACTTTAATCTGAAATGCCTTGGTCCACCCAAAAGGCGCTCTATGGACCTCGTCTATCAATTCCTTTGAAATCTTCTCTACTGATTTTATAATTTCGGCAGCTATGGTAGGACTAGCAAGACAAGAGCTGAGGTGTGCATAAGGATAGATTAGTAATCTCTTGCTTTTTATAGTATCCATGTATTTTTTGATCTCATTAACAGCATTTTTTGCAATGTCATTATCGTCATCAATTTCTACAGAAATTAACGTAACTACAAGATCCTCTAATCGAATTTTAGTTTTAGGTATCTTTTCTTCTGCATCACTAATTTCTCTAGAGGTGGGTTCGTATTCTATAAAGTCTGAGTGTAATTGGAGAAGACGCATATTATTTACTGGATATACATGTATCTATTGAGCTGAATTAAAGGCTTTTGTATTTCTAATTGTTGTAATAACATGCAAAAGCAGATATGTTTATTCTTGGCTGCTTCGTATTCTAACTAGTCTATACCTAAGTATGGGAGTATACTAGAATAAGCTATTATCATCTATATCTAAAGGAGATGCATGTATTCATGTATACACATAACAGTGACTACTTTCATACTGAACTGAAGTACCTTCAGCATCGAAGCAAATAACTCTATTCATCGGAGGTGACTGAAAAATAGACTGTTCTATCCCCATCGAGCCCTTTCATTTTCACGATCCTCCTTGGTAGCCTTCTTCCATTCCTTGTAATGCTCCCTGCATAGATATACTCTTCTATCTGAAGAATTAAGTATTAAACCAGTTGCCATGCTAGCCTTGCTACCGCTCATTGAACGTTCTGCTGTTTTGTCACAGCCTTGAACGCTACAATTAATACCTTTATCAACTCGACCCATCCTACATGGAAACACTATTGGAATATAAAAATCTGCAGTTCAGGATATTAATATATCTATTTAGATGTATATAATCGATGTGATTAAATGCAGTATGAATAACTAGAACTGCGTTTGAAGAGCTGTTTGTTGATCTCGTCATCTTTAGTAGAGATATAATGTTGGAAATTTATGATAGGCAAATATCCTGCAATACTTACGCCATAGTATATAAAATATTCCTATTTGAAATTGTTATAAAGCATGATCAATATTGTATATATGTTAATATGTATATTATTATATTTATGGAAATTTGAGACATCAGCAAATATCTTGCGCGTCTTGCCTGTTACTAACCGTTACTTTAAAGTAGTAATATTTATTATAACATATTTATTTAAATGTCATACAGAAAATAAAATCTACTTTTCTATTTTCTCACACTAAATTTTTGGGATGATTGATATAAGGCCGTATTAACGCTTAGCCCCATAATTTTTCTCTGAAAGTTAATTTTTTGTTAAGCAAAAAGTTACCCATCGATGCAATAACTACAGCTAATATTAATGATATTTCGTATGGTTCGCCTGATTGCACTAATAAATACAATATTATTAATTGTAATGCAGCACCAGCAGAACTAATAGCAAGAAACAGTCCATATTGTTTTAAAGTGTGTATCGTAGAAAAATTTCTATCTTCAAAAGTCCATGCTTTGTTTAGGAAAAAGTTAGAAGTGATAGAACATGCTATACCAATTATAGTAGCTTCTATGTACCAAAGCCGCGCCAATATGCCATTAGATAGTAAATATGATACTAAGTAATTTACCAGTAAACCGGTTCCCCCAACAGTAAAGAATCTTCCAGCCTTAGACAAGAATAATACAGACTTGCGCTTTTCTTCTTTAGTCTGTAGAGTCTGTTTCTTTGATTTCTGTCCGTGCCTGTAAAGGTGCCATATCGCTTTAATATAATCCAATATTATATTGAAATCCATCTTACTTTGGCCAAATTTTCTATCAGTAAATGTATACGGAATTTCTTTTACCATTCTATTGTTAGTCTTGACTAATACTTCAAGTAGCAGTTTATATCCTATTGTATCGATCTTGATGCTCTCAATCATATTTCGTCGGCATGCAAAAAAACCTGACATCGGGTCTGAAACATTACATAGCTTCAAAATACGTCTTGCTATCATAGTCGCTCCTTTACTAATTATCTTGCGCTTAATTGGCCATCCTACTACCGAACCACCTTTGCTATACCTGGATGCAACAACTATATGATCTGGGTTATGCAGTAGCTCATCTACCATTATTGGTATCATTTGAGGTGAGTGAGAAAAATCCGCGTCCATGACTAGAATGTATTCTGCAGATGAAGATGCTACTCCTTCTAAAATCGCCGAGATAAGCCCGCTCTTACCATATCTATGAATAGCTTTGACCAAAAACTGTTTGTTTCTTTGATTGGATTCATCTGTTCTAGTCATATCATGTATATATTTCTCTACGATTGTACCAGTCCCATCAGGAGAATTATCATCTACTACTACTACTTCAGTAAATATGCCATGCAGCAGATTACCTCTTATAGCTTCTATCAGCTGCAAAATATTCTCAGATTCATTGTAAGTTGGAATTATAATAGATACTCCTGGTACTTTATCGTTTGATATTATGGAGCGCTCTTCATTAAATTGCAATTTTTAAATAATAAATAAAGAAACATCGTATATTAACTATATTATAGTATATTATATATTAATCTCAAGAAAGAGATTAAGGATCATTTGCCTTATCGACTAATGATATAAGGTCTGAAACGCTCTCAAATTGGCCTATCTGATGTAAAGAATGGGCATCACTGCCCAAGTGAAATTTTACTCCTCTTTTCTTAAGGATTAGAATCCAGTCTGAAGGGGGTCTATGGTATTTTGCATTAACTTCTACTATTTTCTTATTCTCTGCCATTAAATGAGCTAGTTCATCAACTTCGGTATACTGCAGCGTAAATGTTGGTTCTGGTGCAATATGGCCTATGACATTTACCTGTGGATTTTCGATCGCCGTCTTGAGCGCGTTGATCCAAACTTGTTTGTCATTGTAATTATTATGAAAACTTGCTATTAAAAAGTGATTTCTACTATATTCTTCAAGACAATTAATAGAACCATCTTTAAGTATCTTTGCCTCAAACCCAGAAATAACTTTCAAATTATTATTGCTATCATAGTTTCTTTTAGATCTTTCTATTTCTTCTAGGTACTTTGGAATCCACTCTGAGGTCTTTCTAACATGTTCGGTGAAAGCCAAGGTTTGTAGCCCAATTCTTTTTGCATGTTTTAAGACATTCTGAATTGTGAGATCAGCTGCAGAATGATCATTATAATTGCAATGTACGTGATAATCCTCTTTAATGTTCAATTGCTGCATATATAGAATGTTCTATTATTATGAATTACATAATAAGTGAAAGAATGTTTTTATATGTGTTACGTGCCACTAATTGAAGCAAGCACTGGTTATGTCATTTGCATAGAGCCATGTTACCGACATCATCTTCCTCATCATCTTCATCTGTCATAGTTCCCGGCGCTTCCGGTCCTGCTGGGATAAATACTATAAAGTCACTGAAAATGGTAAACTTTAGAGGAAAAATCATTGCAACTGATTCTAGCACTTTATCTGCAGGCTTCTTTATGGCTGATAGTAGTGAAGTATTACCAGAAGCCAACCATTCCGCATATATTGATAGGCTAATTGAAATCATAAAGAATCACGAAGTTAAAGTCTTAATGCCTGCCTCCGGTTTTGACATCTATCCATACAGCGAAAACCGTGAGAGATTGGCAGAAATTGGAGCTTATGCAGTTGTAAGTGACAGGAACACTTTGGAAATGTGTAGGGACAAAACATTAACTTATCAAAGCCTTTCCTCTAATGGTAGCTTTAAAGTCCCTTTTACAACTACAAACCCAGACAAGGTTAGATCATTTCCAGTTATTGCGAAACCACAATTTGGAAAAGGAAGCCGTGATGTTTTGAAGATTGACGATGAATCTGGTCTTGAATATATCTCATCAAAGTTTGATAGTATGATATTTCAAGAATTCTTACCTGGAACTGAATATACTATAGATGTACTTTCTGATCTGGATAAAAAACCATTGATGGCAGTTCCTAGAATTAGAATTCAAACAAAAGCTGGTATCTCTACTAAAGGGAAAGTTATACGAGATGCAGACATAGAGACAAACTGTATGAAAATTGCAGAACATCTTGGTATAAGGGGACCTTGTTGTATACAAATGAAAGAGTCATCGGAAGGGATAATTAAATTAATAGAAGTTAATCCAAGATTGGGCGGTGGAACGATATTTACAGCTTTGGCGGGAGCTAACTTTCCTGCAATGATACTTGATATGGTAAATGGAAAAGAAATATCCCATCTTCCAAATATTTCAGAGATTACTGTTATTAGGTATTTTGAGGAAATTGTAATAAGAAATGAAGAAAGACTTTCAAATGAAGCTGCTGCTGAATCCAGTGTATTATCGAAGATGTATTCTCTTGGATAGATTTATCACAGGAGACTTGCTTGATATGTAGCATAATGGCAATACGACAGGGCCAATAACCGGTAATTTTCATGATTATCATAGAGAATGCTATTACCATGCCAATTCCTATAGCAACTGTGTCCCATCTTCTGTTCTTCTTCTTAGCTTTGTTTTCCATGTTATTTTTTAATTGTTATGCTACCATTATTTTTTACTAGTTAGTCTAAATCTTCTCTCTTTGTTTATCATTGCATATTTCTTTATTCTGTCTATCTCCATGCTTCTTTTCTGATTGTTATTGCAGCATAAATTACTAACCAACTTATTACAAACGTTGATAGAAATGTCATGATTGGACGGTATATCCAAAATTTGTAACCCGGATGTCGTAATCTGACATCTATGCCATAAAGCATACCAGAATATAATGCCCCTACAAGATACATTGAGGCTGTAACAATATCGCCTGTAAGTGGGAGAAATATCACTGCCTTTATTATAATAAAAGGACGAAGCAACTTTAAACCAAGTGTTACGTAATATACTATTGCTATACCCAATGGTCGTCTCCAAAATATTCCACCTGTTGCAAATAAACTTCTGATGAAGCTCTTTCGCCAACGAATTTGCTGCCTTAAAAGTGAAGGCAAAGTAGTAGGTACTCCTGCATTTACTCTTACACTTGGGCTATATACTAACTTCCATGCTGCACGTTGACCTTTCCTTGGATTCTTTACATCTGGATCAGAGGAAGATTTCATTGTATTAATATCATCTTTTCCGATTTGCAAAAGTGTAGGCATAGTGTTGTTATTATTAGCAGACGACAAGTTACTATTATTTTTCCATACATCGGACGGCTTTGCTCCAAGTACGTAAGCAGTTAAACGTCTATCTGTGCAAAATTTAAAATTCTCCATTCCTAGGAATCTGTCATGGGCCCATGCATGAATATGTGGGGCAACAGCTTCTCTTCTAAATATAGATAGAGCTCCTGAGCAGCAAGTAAGAGATGAAAACGAGGTTTCTGCGCCCTTGAGAATTCTGAATTGTCCATCAAACCATACATCTTGTATCTTCTCTAGTAAATTACCTTTCTCAGCATTTCGAATTCTTGCATGACCAGTTACAGCACCTATCCTTCTATCCGATTTGAAAATCTTTACTGCCTTTTCAACTGCATCACTATAGATGTCGCAATCGCTATCCATAAATAGAAAGATATCACCCTTGGCGATCTGGCAACCGGCTTCCGTTGCTTGTTTTTTGCCTACACTCTTGGACAGGTGAACAATTTTTATATTTGGTACTTCTCTTCGCATCTCATCTAATATTTCAGATGTTTTATCTGTACTGCCATCATTGACAATGATAATTTCTTTTTTTGAGTAGGTTGAGTTAACACATGATTGCACACAATTTCTGATATTGTCTTCCTCATTTTTCACTGGTACTATCATTGACACAAGCGGTTTGTTATCCTCTGAGAGAACTATATCCTTTGCATAAAGATACGGATCTCTAAATCTAATAAAGGAATTAAAGAAATAATAAAAAATAATAAAGCTTGTCATGAAACTATAAACGCCTACTGTAAAATCAACTATGAATAAAAGCAAGTAAAGTTTAATCGCAAGCACACTGCCTATTCCAGCTAGAATCAAATACCTTACAAACCATCTCTTTTTATCCATCTCTGCGAATCGATCAATTTTTTGCTGATGTTGAAAAGTCAAAAATACAATTGACCTCCATGTAGATAAATATTCATTAATTTAATGTTCATTATCATCACTGTATTCTATTAGATTATATATCATAGCAATTCGTTCTTATTAATATTATATTCCGAACAATGAAATTATATTTTTATATTATATAAAATAGTAGAAGAAATAAAGTATATTGTGAATAGCATCTTTTTCATTTATCTGGTGTATGCGAAAATAGTAGCAACTTTTTAATACAGCATACGTAACATATAATCTGGGTACTTTCTCTACTAATGAGCCTATTTGTTTCATATGTACATCGGAGTCGAATAATATGTCAATGAATTCCCAAACATCCCATTCTACATCTTCTTCCATTTCTGGCCAATCATCGACAGACGTGAAGTCGTCATTCTTAAAGTATGGGGGAGTTAATAATCCTACAATTTCAGAGTTCATCTCATCAATACCAACTAGTTTTGTAGATATAGTCAATCGTGTGTTAGATATGTATGCATACCCTAGCTCCAATACAAATGACTTTATCTTAAACAATAGAATGAAGTTACAAAAATTCATTAGAAAATTCCATTTGGATGCAGATACAATGACTATGAATGTAAATAACAAAATAACGTTATTAGGTGACCCAGGAACAAAGTTATTCGTTTCTATACATCAACCCAATCTCTTTGCTTATAGCGGTGTATTCAAAAAAATTGTGCTGCTTCAATCTGTCAAAGATATAATAGAAAAACAAGAAGGGGGAAAAAATCATAACAAAAAAATTGTTAATTTTTTCCTTATTGTGGATCATGATTTTATAGAGGATTTTTGGATTCGTATTGCACAGCTGCCTAGCATCAAACATTCTCTGGGAAGACTTGAACTCCGATTACCTGTTAGCGATTCAAAAAGATGGCAGATGGTATGCAATATGGCTCCACCAGGAAGAACGGTTTTAGACCAATGGAAAAAACAAATAATGTCTTGGATAAAAAAGAATTCCTCATCATATGCAGTTTCGTCCCCGTCGATTAAACTACGATTGCTTGATAATTTTAATCAGTTTTGGGACAAGGTAGAGGTTTCATATCAAAAAGCAAGATCTTATTCGGATTTTAACTCTTTTCTGATGTCACAAATAGTGAACAAAGTGTGGGGTTATGATACTCTCTTTGTAAGACTTACAGATATATCTCCAGTTTTTGAAGATGGTTTCAAGTATTTGATTTCTAATTTTGATCTCTATTCTGATGCACTTAGAAAAGCTGAAGGTATGTTTTTGCGCCATGGTATAGATACTGGCGTAAGCTCAAGTTCATATCTAAACGCTCCTGTATGGGTCCATTGTAAATGTGGCAGTAAGGCGCCTGCAAAGATCTATGACAAACAAGCATCAGAAGTGGGAATAGAGGGAGAAGAGATAATGCTCAAAGGTATTTGCATATCGTGTAAAAATGACGTTCATGTAAATCTAGGCAAAAAATATACAATGGATCTTTTAAAAGAAAAAGACATTATTCATCAACTTTCTCCCCGAGCAATTCCTATATTACTATTGCTTTGCAGAGATCTCGGAATTGCATGCTATGCATCTGGTACTGGTGGTAGCATGGATTATGCAGTAGTTGGTAGTGTGGTCTTCAAAGCATTATCTGTTAATATTCCGCCTACTGTAATTTGGTCTTCCAAGGATATCTATTATGGCATTGGACAATCAGAGGCTTTAGAACTTGTACAACTGACTAAGCAATCTGATATTGTGCCTTATTTGAGATCGTTAAAAGAAAAAGAGGTTGAATATAGAAATAAAATAATTCCTCTTATTGCAGAAAGAAACCATAGAATAAAATCAGGTGAATCTATTCAAATCCTGTTGGAAGATTTGTTTGAGTTAAAGGAACAACAGCGGAAAATTCGTCGCAGCATAAAGATGACACAGAAAGCCAAAAACGCGGTAAGTATGAGTCCATGTTTTGTTGATTATGCTGTTAATTTTGGAGTCGCTAATACGGAAATACAGTGGCGTGAGAACCTGTTAAATAATAACAATTTAGCTTTACCACTTATTATGAGAACAACAAAAGCAGCAACCAAAGAGCAGTAACAAACTACGTCATGGAATTTGTATAATTGTGAAAAAGCAAGGAATGGACAGACAGACTTGCCATAGTAACTATGACAAGACAGCTAAGGCAAACGTACTGGTAACTGCAACAGGAGGCATAGTAGGCCAAGGAATTATCAAATGCTTGAAGCTAGCAAATGCATCAAATGATTCTCCCGTGACTTATAGAGTTATTGGTACTGATATGAGTGCTCAGGCTGCAGGTCTATATAGGTGCGATATCGGAATTTTGGTACCATCAGCTTCATCTGCTGAGTATGTAGATTCGATTATTAAAGTTAGCAGAGAACAAACCGTTCATGCAATATATGTCGGATCTGACGTTGAACTACTTGTGCTTGGTGAGGCAAAGGAAAGAATAGAACATGAGACTGGAGCAAAATTATTGACTAGTCCAATAGAAGTATTAATCACGACCAGGGATAAATGGAAGACATTTGAATTCTTAAACGCGAATAGCTTACCAAGTGCTACATCTTCTTTACCTGAAGATAGTGAAAACTTCATTAATGAATTTGGCTATCCAATAGTCGTAAAGCCTAGAGAGGGATATGGTTCAAAACTTTTTTTCGTAGCGAACAATAGAGATGAAATGGAATATGCAGTATCTAAAATCCAAAGAACAGGTTGGAATCCTATACTTCAGGAATATCTAAATAATGATGAAGGAGAGTTCACATCAGGAGTTACAGTCGATAGACTTGGAAAATATACCATGTCTTCAATATCGATTCGGAAAATAGTAAAGAGTGGACAGACCTATAAAGCTTTTATCGATGACTTTGAAAGTATACGACGATCAGCTGAGAAAGTTGCCCTAAAATTAGGTGCTAGGGGAGCCATTAATATCCAAGCAAAAATTCAAGGAGATGAACCAAAAATTTTTGAAATTAATCCACGTTTTTCAGCGACATGTCCTATCCGTTCTGCCGCAGGCATAAATGAACCAGATATTGTATTCCGTAACTCAGTTTTGGACGAGAATATTAAACTGGGTTGGTATCGAAGACTAATGTGCATGAGATATTGGAATGAGGTCTATCTTCAATATGACACCTTTGAAAGAACCTCAAACCTGGGAAGAGTAGAGGACGACAATGATTCATTTCTAATAGATTATTTTTAGGCTTTCTATGGTATGTTCTGCTTGCTGAGAAACAACACTACATCACAAGATTTAAAAGGATAAAGAGACAACTTTAGCTTACTTATGCCTAAGAAGCGAACTAGTCGAGGCAGAACTAAGGGCGGAAAAGGTAGTTCTGGCACAATACATTGCAGCCAATGCGGTGCAATGGTGCCTCGAGATAAAGCTAAGAAGGTTACAGGTAGGATCACTTTGGTCGAACCAACCCTTGCAAAAGAGCTTAGATCCCAGGGAGCATACATAGCCCCATCAACAGATGTAAAATTTTATTGTGTTTCATGTGCAGTGCATAGAGGTGTAGTCAAAGTAAGATCTGAATTAGAGAGACGTATGGCTGGTAGACTTAGATGATACCCATTGAATATTTTATAACATTTTTAATGTTATGGTAATTCTCTGGATTAATGTTATTCCAGATATTACTGAAACTGCTATGACTGCCCATTGCATAATGCCTACGAGCGGGATGAGTCCCATTATTGCAATTATCAGTAATCTCTCAGCTCGTTCTCCGATACCAATCCCCTTTAATTCGATGTTAAGTGATTCGGCTCTTGCTCTAACATAGCTTACCAGAAGAGAAAGTGATAATCCAATAATACACAGTAATGGATCAGCAAGACTACCAGCAGCTATACCGATAAATATAATGGCCTCCGCTAATTTATCAAGTGATGAATCAAGAAATGCCCCCTTTTTAGAAGATTGTCTTGTTACCCTTGCAACACTGCCGTCAATAATATCAAAAAAACCTGAAATTAAAAGGAGAATGCTACCACTAATAGAGGCATAAAACCAATAAAATCTTACGGTTGGTGTTAGTGCTGGCATTGCATACATCACACCCGCCAGAATTGATGTTACCAAACCTAGCATTGTCCAAAAATTTGCAGATAAACCCAAAGCAGCAAAAATCAATCCTAGTCTAGATATTATGGGTTCTAATGAATTTCTGAATTTATTTAACAACCAATGACTTCTGGTTCTTTAGCTGGTTGTATTTATAAAATTTGCTGTTTACTTCTATTTTTTCTTAATATACTAGTATACGAGTATCTTGTGCGAGATTAGTAGAATTGATCTAAGCATCGGAATTCAATAAACTTCAATATAATATATATAACATGTAGATATAACATGTAGATATAACATGTAGATATAAAATTCTTCGTAGAGCAAACATAAATTCACTAGTGAATAATTTATCTGTTTTTGTTTCTTAATTCTTTAATAACTATAACTCATGACTAATGTAGGATATTGTTAGCAGTAGATCGAAAACAACGCAGACATATGCGATTTAACAAAGTACTAATTATTGGACTTGGTCAACTAGGATTACCTGTGGCTAAATATGTTAAGGAGAAAGGATTTGACGATGTCTATGGATACGATATTAGTCCCAAAGCAGTGGACCGTGCAGAAAAAACTGCAGGGATAAAGAAAGCTACTGATTTTA
>DATFDI010000172.1:0-50912 GCA_035252175.1 Nitrososphaeraceae archaeon | reverse complement strand
AAAAGAATTGGTGGAAAGGTTGAGCCTGCCAATTTTATTTGTATTATTCTCTGCAAAGTATAGGTTTCCAGAAGATGGATCAAACTGTATTCCTACAGGTCCGCTGGAGTTGGTCGGTATAGTCCATTCAGTAATTGTGTTCGCAGATGGTACAAGCCTGCCAATTTTATTTCCATCTTTCTCAGAAAAGTAAATGTTACCAGACAGGGAGTCGTGGTCTACTCCCAGAGGTCCGCTGGAGTTGGTCGGTATAGTCCATTCAGTGACAGTCTTTGAAGATGGTACAAGCCTGCCAATTTTATTTCCATCTTTCTCAGAAAAGTAAATGTTACCAGAAAAATCTGTTGAAATGCCTTTAATATCAGATGTAGGAGGAATAATTTTCCAAGTAAAAAATACCACTTCTCTTTGATCCGACGGTATGGCAAATACAAGTTTTATCATAGAATTTTGAAACAAGATAAATATACAAACGATGGAAAATAGCATAGCAACGAAAAACACGAATTGATTATGTAGCATAGCAAGAAGAATTGGATTTATATCTTTATAAGCTCTCCTATTTACAATATTGGGTTTCACGACGTCATAGAACGTAGTTTGCTATTATCTTGTCAAAGAATTCCAAAAAGATCTTATTAGACGCCAAATTCTGAGCGTAAATACCAAACATTATTACCTTGCCTTTCCCGTATCCGAGTTCATAAGTAGCAACGATAGCTCCTCTGTATGGGTTGTCCTCTGGAATTTTTGCTCCGTAATTGTAAATTATTTTATCATTCATATTAGTAACAAAATTCTCTTCAAAGTGTGTATAGTTAAACGGATTGTTCGCAAATCCTATATTGTCTGTTATCTCGCTGAGTAAAAAGTTGCTGCCCATCCACTGCTTATTTTCGTTGAACCATCGTTCCCCAATACTCTTTTTAGCGAATTGTCCATTAAATTCCCAATCGTGTCCCTTTAACAATGTGATGGATCTCTTATACTTGTCGTAGTCAACCTGAGCATAGAAAATATTTCCGTCAATGAATATAATCTTGCCACCTGAAGCTACAAAGTGTCTCAGGTTATCATATCCCGCTTGTGTCATATATTCTTGATGAAATAAGACTAGCGCGTCGAATGCATTGCTTCCATTAGAAGTAAAAATTCGCCCATAATGGATATCCTCATCTCGGATCACAGTAATCAAAGAATTTGGTACAACCTTTTCAATTTCTTTTGCAAGTGGAATCAGGTGTTTTTTTTCTGGATCAGATGTGTCAACCAGATGCTCGAAATCACCGGCCTTGATAGTTCTATTCAGACTCACTTCTGGAGGGTCAGGTTCTTGAGCAGTCAGCATATTTAAATCAGATTTTATATTTACCCCACTGGGGGCATCTTTGTGTTTTGCATAGAAAAAATAAAATGCACCAGGACTATACGCTGCATCAGTAAAAGTATTATCTACGAGAGCTATCTTTTTTTTATCGTGGACATGCTGTGACTTCGAATCAATAAATGGAATGTTCACTGTGGTCTCAGTCCAATTCTCTCGACCTGTACTATCTAAAGCATGTGCAACTATTCTGTAATATCCAGGGCTTTTTACTGTGAGTGGAAATGACCAATTAGACCAATTCCCACTGATCTTCTGTGTTGCATTTTCATAATGATAGTTACCATTAAAAGGATATCCATGAACAAATACTTCAACTATTTTAACGTCGCTGTTTGGATCAGAAGGTGTAGAAGTTCCGTTTACTACGAGGTGACCTGTAACAAATGTGGCTCCTGGTTCAGGGTCAATAATATTTATGGATGGTGTGACAGAGTTATTATCTTGATTCGCTGCCAAAGCAGGTTTTGCTATGAAAAGTATTATAGCTAAAATAGATAAATTGAGTAAAGTTGTCATAAACAAACGAAGGTCTCAATATTTGCCGTGTTATATAAATTATTATAGCAATTTTGGCAGCCTAAATCCTCTCCATAAAACCTGCAATACCTATGCGATACGCCATATTAGACTAATATAGCGACGGGGACAAAAATTCATTTTCTATTTTTTAGAATCTCAAGATCATCGGCTTTGCCATTGATTGCAATTGCATTGTTAGGATCCAATGCTAAGACATTGTCATAATATTTAACTGCTTCATCATATCTCTTCAGGTTATCCAAGTCATTAGCGATACCATTTAGTGCATCAATATTGCTTGAGTTTATGGCTAGGGATTTGTTATAGTATGATGCGGCTTCATCATATCTTCCAATTCTATCAAGGTTGTTAGCCCTGTCAATGAGCGCGGCTGCCGAAGCCGCTGTAGAGTTAACTGGCTGCGCTGTTACTGGCTTAATAAGGATCAGTGGAGAGGTTGAATCATTTAACAGAAAACCTAAAGGATTTGATAATAGAATCACAGAGCCAATTAAAGCGGGTATCAGGATGCCCGTTTTTTCAACGACATATCCCATATACAGATTCCTTTGGGACAGCATTATTAAAGTTACTGGATAGCATGCACCGGGATTCATACAGATACTCATACTTCTTGTCCTTTAGCTACTGCACACCTTTGCGTATGCTAGCAAGTATGGCATCTACAAATGAATGCATAAAGCATTAACGTTCCGATAAGTATGATAAATATTATCCCAGATCAAAGGATACCCGTATTTGATAGTAAGCAGTGGGTAAAACTATTTTTTTGGCCACAGTGCCGAAAAAAAGAAGTTTTTAAACATAATAGCGGATAGTAGGAAATACAATAAACTGGGAATAATTCTGGTGATAATAGCGAATTTTATTATGTAATACGCACCAAGTTAAACATAGGGGACGCCTGTAGGCAGATTTGCAGGAAATGCCTAAACCTCGCGACTCAAATTTAAATTTGGAATAAATTGCGTTATTGTTTGGATTCACGTATTAGGTTACTTTAATTCTCCTAGCATGTGACTGCACAGATTTTGCACCTGAAGAAGTCAAAGATTATTAAATTTTCAGTGAATTTAAAAAATTTAAAAAAATTCTCACATTCATTTTAATCGAATTATTGCTAAAGAAATGGGATGTCATATTCCAGTGCAAGAAATGAGATTGTCACAATAGCAGGAAACAGACCTGAAATTATTAAATTATCGCAGCTTGTAAACTCTATGAATAAAGACTATAAGAACGCATTTGTCTATACTGGCCAACACTACTCCACTAATATGAAGGATGTGTTCTTCAACGAACTAAACGTAAAATTCGATTATGATCTGCAATCAAATACCTCTGATGTTAACGTGTTGAGAGAAAAAATACGTAATCTCCTGCATTCTCTGAAGCCCTCGCATGTAATCGTATATGGCGACACTAATTCAACTTTGGCAGGTGCGTTTGCTGCAAAGGATCTGAATTGCAGATTGATACATATCGAAGCCGGGTTGCGTTGTTTTGACTTATCTAGACCTGAAGAAAGGAATAGAATACAAGTCGATTCAATTTCTGATTATTTTCTAGCTCCAACTGAATTAAATGGATTCTTTCTAAAATATGAAAATGCACCATCAGAACGGGTTTATGTTACTGGAAACCTAATAGTGGATGTCTGTAGAAAATTCTCGAATGCTCTGGGGCCTGCAAGAACAAATGAGTATGATACAAACTACATACTGTTGACACTCCATAGAGCAGCAGTTGTAGATGACCCTGTAATGCTAAAAGACCTTGCTGTGCTGTTGTCAAGAATAAACTATAAAATAATTTTTCCTATACACCCACGTACCAAGGATCGGCTTACAAAATACAATATACATTTGCCAAAAAACGTCATAGCCATAGATCCTCTGGGGTATTTGGACTTTCTAGCATTGTTGAAAGAGTGTATGATTGTAATGACAGACTCCGGAGGAGTCCAAGAAGAGGCTGTGATCTTGGGAAAGCCGTGCATAACGCTTAGCAACACTACAGAAAGGCAGGAGACGATACTATTGAATGCAAACAGGCTTTTCTACCCTTTAAATGAAGATAAACACGACAAATCGATTAGTGATGTCATTGAAGAAATGCAGAGTAGGAAAATAACAGTCAATCCTTATGGCGAAGAAGTCACAAAGAGATCAGTAGAGGTAATAAGTAATATAATAGATACTGATAAAGAGAAAATTAAACCCCAAATACGGTTTTCCAAAGGATAGCAAATTCACTTACCGATGCCTAGTAACTCTTGAGCATCTAGAGCTGCCACTTTATTTATTGTAATTTTACAATTACAGTACATTTTTACCTTGTTAAGGCAGCTTAACAAGTTTGTATCGTTTAGTATTTGTGTTGAATATGATGACGCCGCCTTCTTCAAAGGCACCCGATTCGCTTTCAACTTTTTTGTGAGCACTTCCAGGATTTAACACAAATGTTGATTCTCTTCTTTGGTAAGAATTGATCGTATTTCCTTTTTGTTCGGTGTTATTTGTAGTATTCCGCGCTACACTTAGTTCTATTTTATGTGTATGTCCACTAATAAAAACATCATACTTTTGGCTGCTGACGAGTCTCTCTTTGATATTCTTATCAGTACCATGATATATGCCAAAAAGTAGTTCGTCTAATTTTATTTCACCTATTTCACCTTTTAATTCTGCTCCTACCTCTAAGAAATTTTTTAATAAATGGATTCTTTCTCCATCGTTGTTTCCAAATACTCCAATTAACTTAGCATTCAATTTTTTGAACTCAAGGACAACTCCCGGAAAGATATAATCTCCAGCATGGATCACGTATTTCACGTCTTCACTATTGAATATTTTAATTGCTCTTCTTACGTTCGCGATATCGTCGTGAGTATCAGATATTATTCCTATTTTCAATATCAGCATAAGTTATATGAGATCAAAGCTTATATCTTTATGAATTTGCTTAACCCTAGTAACTCTCAATTGTTGCCCCTAACAATCATCATCTACCTGCCCCTGGTAAACCAAGAACTTTGGTTGGTGAACGAAAATCGCTTTGGATGCGTATACCCTCGTCTGTGGTCACTTTTACGGTACAGTATCAAATAATTGCATAAATATTGCCAAGATTTTTAATTTTTCTTTTTGTTCTAATGGGATCCTAGTCATGTAACAGCCATCAGTTAACATTGTTACTCAACAGCTTATAATCAAGAAGCTTTCCATTCACATTCAGAGTCTAGTGCAACAAAGTCACAGTGAAAGCACATTTTGGTAATTAATGATGAATAGTACCTTATTGATTAGATTTTGTCTACGAATGTATGGCTACTATTCATGTACTTTCACTAATCCATTAATAGCATTAGAGCATTTTAAATCAAATCCAAAAAATCATTCTATGGTCATTTCTGATATTTCAATGTCACAAATCAATGATTATGAATTTGTGAAACAAATAAAGCACATCAATTCAAAAGTAAAAGTAATACTTGTGACTTCTTTTGAAATGTCGAACAATGAATTTTCAGACGTATTACAAGACGTGGCAATAGATGCTTTTATTACAAAGCCATTTACCCCTAATGCACTGAGAAATGCGATATCTAGATACTGAACTAAAGAACATAAATGGTTTTTGTTCAATCACAGTGTTTCAATGTGATGTGGGAAATTTTTGTAATGGCCTAATTTTGAAAACTGTATTTTTCACCCCTCTTAATTATTTCTTTTAACACTGAAATTATAACATATATGATGGTACACAGCCTTGGTTAAAGAACCGGTAAGCGCCCCGGCGTTATAACTGTGCTTTGCTATGTGTATAATTGTTGAAAGCGGGATTTGTAGAGTCTTGTAGTCATACGCTATAGATTGAACAGTGAGAATATAGCGTTCGCTAATGATGATGCAATCAACAATTAATTTCGTTAACAAATATTTCTTTTCTTCTTTTCGATGACATATGACATGCAAAATTTGACAAAGATTGCTGCTATTCAGTCATCGTTTGACAATCCGTGTCCACGCCTCAGCCGTAGTCTTATTTTTGTTCCTGTGTACAAAACTACTATTAGCACGAGCACAAACGGTATTGCAGCAGAAACAGAGCGCGAGACAAGAATAATAGCAGCAGCTGAAGAAGCTGCGCCAGAAAAGTATCCTACCCAGACAATAATAAGAAAAAGAGTGGTTTCAGTAGGCCGCCTGATCTTACCTTTTGGCTGTTTTCTATCAGTCCAAGATTCAGAATCATCAAGTCTTGAAGGATATTTAGGTTCGGTCCGAGTGATAATACGAGGAATAAGATTTGAAAGGGTGCCAGTGATCATGGTAGTGCTTCTGTTCAAATGTTTTGCACAAATGAATTGTATTCCCATCGACATCGTAGCAATTAGAGGCAGCGATACGTCGAATATTATTGTCAGTAATCATCTGATTTCGAACGCCAGATTCGTCCAATTAGTCACCACTTTGGCTAGACAAAGATTCTGCCAAGACACCATAAGATACTGATGTGAATGTAGTAGTTGTCCGTCTCTAGTTCGTACTCGGTGATAATTTGATTATGAATAGTTCCATAGAGACAGCTAAATAGTATCAATGTCACTCATTAATAATTGGAAGCGTAAAAGTAAAAGTGGATCCTTTACCACTCGCGTTATTTTCCGCCCATATCTTACCTCCATGAGCTTCTACAATGCTTTTTGATATGAAAAGACCTAATCCAGTGCCCGAGAAGGACTTTGATGTGAATCTGGAAAATAACTGTGGGAATATTTGAGCATCTATTCCTGTTCCCATATCTCTAATGCTTATGGTTACATAATCTCGTTGTTCTTTTTTGAATCTGTTAGTCGCTATAGTTATCGTTTTATCCTCTCCACTTTTAGTTTCCTCGCTGAATTTTACAGCATTATTTAAAAGGTTGCATATAACCTGGGTTATTCTTTCTCTGTCTGCTTTGACTACAAAGTCTTCTCTATCAGATTCGTACACTATCCTTTGATTTTGCGGGTTATCAATTTGGTCAGTATAGTTTTCTAGGATGTCTACTATCAAGTCATGTATCTTTATTTTTTCTATACGTAACTTTAGTAATCCGCTTTCGATTCTTGTAACGTCTAATATGCTGTCTGCAAGTTTTTGTAGTCTCTCTGCGTTTCTAATGATTACTCTTAGAAGATGATCGTGTATACCAGGGTCAATAGTTTTTGAGAGCAATACATTGGACAATCCGAGTATTGGCTGTATAGGAGTTCTCAGTTCATGAGCTGCTATATTAATGAATTCATCTTTTAGTTTATTTGCTTCTTTTTGTTTCTCGTATTCTTTTATTTTTTGATACTGGACATGTTCATTCCAGATCAACTCAAACATTGATTTAGAGGAAGAAACACCACTCTTGCTGTTTGAATATACTATAAATCCTATAGCTTGTGAAAAGTCTGGCGCTTTAGCGTCTTTTATTTCAAATCTAAGAAATTCTTTTTCATCTGCTACGAAAAGGCCTGATTGAGAATTTCCCCCATTGAGGATTTTAATGTCAGGCGCCTTTTCTGAAATTTGTTTCACAATCCCGGAATTAAATTCATCCAACGGGCAAATGATCTTGATTTTTGCTGACCTTTGCGAAGATGCTATGATAAGATAATCGAGTACTCCTAATTTCTGTGCCCTGTTTAGTGCTCTGCTGTCAGCATAAATGATAAGGCCTTCTTTTTGCAGAAATTTTGCGAGATTAAGATAAATTTCTGTTGCCTTTTGACTATCTGCAATAACCTCAAAAAACTCTGGCTCTACTCCAAGTTCGATCTCTTCTAGTATGTCTTCAGCAGGTATTGACTTTTTCCATAAACTTTCAAATATCGAATGCTGTTGTTCTACAATTTCTGGTATGTTGCTGTATATCGCCTGTTGATTGTGCTCAGAAAGAGTCATAGAACCCAGATATTCTGTTTGGTTTAGAGCAAAGTTAGCTTCAATGTCGTTCATATGATGAATGTCTATATTATTACCATCGCCATTCCCCATTTTTATAAGGTTCTTGCAGTAAATTACATTGTCCTTTGTAATTTCAAAAATATATCTTTGCTTTACATCCCTTTCTCTTAGTGAGGTATTGATTAATTTAGTGACAGAATCATAACTGAAAATCTTTGATGGAAATTTTGAATTACCACAGATATCCGTAGTGGAATTAGTTTTAGTATTAGATATGATCTCTAGCAGACTATTTATTACACCTGCACCATGTAACACGGTCGACTTTCCCACACGCCGACTAAATATCCGCAATAATGACCCTATCGAAAATGGTGTAATATTCTACTTAAGATTTATGGATATTGATTCCATGGTCGAGTACATTTCATGGTTGTTTACAGAGCCTGTTTGAAGTTTTGGGAACCATTATACCCTATTGAACAAAAAGATATTGATAAAAAAAAGTAAAATGCAGAAAAATATAGAAGCCGATGGTATTTGAGATTTCATATAACAATTATGATCAGATCAAAGCGGAAGAATTTAATGAATGTACAATACAATATATCAATACAAAACATGAAAAGTCACCTGATCATTTATAATTGAGAGATTTCCATACACCTACTTTACTAAGGTTTTATTACAAGGTCTTTTCGGTTAAAGTTAGTCACTCAGTAAAGGTTATAGTTCAAATAATACGCAGACCATACCATACATATAACATTGCCAACAGCTTATGTATTAATTCTATGTGAATATGGCCAATCAGATTCGGAGATAATTGGCCAATTAAGTAAGTTGCCCAACCTAACAGAGGTCAACAGGGTAGACGGCCCTTATGATATTGTTGTAAAGTTGTCTGATAAAAGCATGGAAGCAATAAAAGAATCAATAGGGAAACATATGACTAAAATTCGTGGAATCCAATCTACGATAACGTTGATGGCAGAACAGTAATACCAGAATAACTGTTGTCGGTTGGATTATCCTATTTCTTATTTTTCCCTTTATCTTGCTATAACTGGTCTAATAAAATCCAAAAAGAAATATATGTACATCTGATTACCCGGCTCATACCCGAATTTGATATAACTGTGGATTTATGATTAAGTATTTTAAAGTTAGATTTTGATTTTGATGCTATCCTCGTCAATTTTTGTTTCATAAACTGCCTGATTGTACGTCTTAATGCGAGACATAAGTTGACCCACATTTTCGAAAAATTTTTGCCAGGTTTGCGGCAAGGGTTCCATCTCTTGAGAAGGAGTTAAAATAGGTTCGGAAAGCTTCCTTCCTGTTGTAACATCAAATTTCGCACCATGAAAAGGACAAGTTACAGTATTCCCTGTTAAATTACCCATCGAAAGTAAGGCGTTCATATGACCACACCTATCACTTATGGCATAGAATTTTCCGCCCACATTAGCAATTAATACTTCTTTTCCATCAACCTCTACATGTTTCATCTTTCCATCTGAAATTTCGCTTACCTTTGCTACTTCAGTAAACTCGTTTTGGCTCATGCTCAGCAGTATGTTTTATATGCAGATATTTAAGAGCAGCTAAACTCGTGGCATTTTCTACATGCACCGCACTTCGCAATAATTTAAATAAATGCACATTTTGTCTTTTATTTCAAAACGACAGTTGCCTACAATATCTTTGTCTCGTTAATGTGATTTAATCGATTCTATTTACCGTCCATGGAAACTTACCATATTTTTTATAGTATTCTACCAATCCGCCTTCCATCAGCATCTGTCGCATGAAGGTCGGAACTGGTCTGGCTTGAAATGTTTGTCCGCTTACAATATTGAGTACAGTAAATTTTGATATGTCCACAGCTATCTCATCTCCTTGGTTGATTTTTCCTTTTATTTCAGGCACCTCAAGCGCCGGCAAACCAATAGTGAACGAATTTCTGTAGAAAATGCGTGCAAAACTTTGAGCGATAACGGCTGAGATTCCTGCATACTTCAATGCTACTGGAGCCTGCTCCCTACTGGAGCCGCCTCCAAAATTTCTACCTGCAACAATCACATCCCCATTTGATATCTTTTTGTGAAAATCAGGGTCATATCCATACATTGCATATTTTGCCATTTCGTACGGATCGTTTGTTCTACTCTTGAATCTAAAAGGTATGATTATATCTGTATTGATATTATCTCCGAATACCCAAGCTCTGCCTTTGCCGACCCCGATAGGGTTGGATTGATTATTTTGTCGCTTACTCATGATGATTGAAAGTACTTCCTGGGATCGGTTATCCTCCCTTCTACTGCAGATGATGCCACCGTTGCGGGAGATGCTAAATACACTTTTGATGAAAGCGCACCCATTCGTCCCACAAAGTTCCTCGAAGATGAAGATATACATGTTTCGTTCTCACCGAGAGCACCAAGGTGTGTTCCAACACAGGCTCCGCAGGTAGCATTGGTGAAAACTGCGCCTGACTCAAGATAAATCTCGACATAACCACGTCTAATAGCCTCTTCATAGACCTTAACAGATGCAGGAGTAACAACACATCGAGTATTTTTATGAACCTTTCTGCCTTTCAATATGCGTGCGGCTACTTCAAGATCTTCAATCCTTCCGTTTGTAGACGAACCTATAAAGGCCTGATCAATTTCCAAGTTTGTTAATTCGTCAACTGAATGTACTTTGTCGACATTATCTGGGCCACTGACCTGGGGTTCTATACTGTTACATTGTATTTCAACTTCGTCTTTATATTGTGCATATTCTCCTGGATGAACCTCAATTTCGATTCCAGCGCTGTTTTTATTAGTATTGTTGCTATTATTGATATCCTTAATTCTAGGATTTTCCTCAAGGTATTTTCTTGCAATCTCATCAACCGGGAATGTAGAGATCTTGGCTCCGCATTCCATTGATGCGTTGCTTATACAAGCTCTCGAATCCATCGTAAATATTCTCTTAGCATTGTCATCTGAGAACGTCCACTCTAATGACTTGTAGTTAGCCCCATCTTCACCGACTTCGCCAATATAGTGTAAAATTAGATCTCGTGCAAAAACTCCTTTGTCAAAATTACCCGAAAGAGTAATCTTGATTGTTTCAGGAACTCTTAACCATAACTGACCTGTAGCCCACACTGCCGCAATTTCTGTACTTCCAATTCCCGTCGCAAAAGCACCTATGCATCCGGCCTGACATGTATGTGAGTCAGCTCCTAATATCATCATGCCAGGAGCAGCGAGATATTCAAGAATATGCTGATGAGATATAGAGCCTTCTATCAGCATACACCTATGCTCTGAAGCAAAATCCCTCATCAACTTGTGTAAATTTGCAACTTTTTCATCTGCAGCTGGAAAAGTATGGTCGATAACCAACAAGACCTTTGAGGGATCATATATTGTGTCGATGCCCATTTCACTAAGGGAGCGTATTGCCAATGGGCCAGTACTATCTTGCGCCATAGCAAGATCGACATTTACAATAGCAATATCACCGGCCATACTTAGATTATTTTCCTTATTTGCTTGGTCAGAACTATTCTTCTTTATATTTATTAATTTTTCAGCAAAGGTAAGAGACTGATTGTCAAGAAGATATTTGATCTGAGAATCAGCGTACTTCACGTGTTGCTGCGACTGACGTAAGGAAGAGGAAGGGGAAGTGGATGATGATGATGATGGTATAGACGAGGTTGTTTGCATTCAGGCGATCGTACTATTTATGCACTGCATTGATTATTATGATTGCAGTATGACATCTGATTTCAGATATTACTCTTGGAGTTTGCGTCATCCCTACCAGAAAATCTATCATGAATTCCAGAGAATTATGCTTAGCTCCGAATGAGCATAGCAAAGAACCCTTCAACAGCGACCCCTATGCACATTCAAAGACACAATCAAAGTCATTTGAGATGGCCAATGCACTATTGTACAGACTATACCCTGCAAATCGCGGCTACTGCAATATTAAACACGTAATAGGATGTGCCAGAACAGCTTTTTCGCGGAATCCAGCATGTTCAGCCTCTTCGGAGAGGTTTTGCTTGATATTCTGTATTATGAATTCTGCTAGGTTTAAGAAATCTGAAATATAGTACATATATCCTTATATTTTCATATACATATGAACAAGAGATGGAGCAAAAAACACCATCTGAAATTAATGACCACTTTAAGATATTTGGTAAAAACGCAGATGAAGTAGATTATAACAGCGTAGGGCCATGTCCTTTGTGCGGTTCACGTGTTGATGAATTCAACTTTTGTGCTTGTGGTGGAAAGTTTGGATGCGACTGATATTCCATGATTGAAAGATAATTGAAAACGAACAGCTGATAAAACTATACAACAATGGGTTGAACTTGAACTAGTGGAACCAAAAGTTATATGTTCATTGATAGAACAACTTGCTAATCTTGGCTCTTTTAATCAACAGCGTTTTCCTTCAAATATCCCACATTGTAGCGTTGGAAATTCTCTAAGTATTTTGTGTTTCTTTATTTGATGCAGTTCTTGAGTATTCAATAGTCGTGCTAAGGCTTTTAGTGCTTCGAGTATATGTGTGCCATTGTTCAGCATCACACACTCTGCACGTTGCCCCATAATTGCATCTGTTATTTCAGGGCGGGTCCGAAGACCGCTTTCTGCTAAGCTTTCAAGGATTTGCGTAGCCAGCACGACAGGGATATGTGCTGCTTCACACAGACATAGAATATCTTCTTGAACAAAGGGCAAATTCTCAAACCCCACCTCGACTGCCAGATCTCCTCTAGCGATTAATATTCCAAATTTTGATAATTCTAGACCAGCGATAAGTATTCTGGCTAAATTATGGACCGAATCTGCTGTTTCTATCTTTGCAAGTATGCTTAAATGTTCGCCGCCATCTATTTTCGATAGTTCTTTGCGCAGGTCATAAATGTCCTCTGGTCTATGAACATAACTCAATGCTACCAAATCGGCATATTGAACTACAAATTCCAAATTTCGAATATCCTCAGCTGTCAATGCAGGCATTATAATAGAAGAATCTGGAAAGTTTATGCCCTTGTTGGGTTTGATCTCAGCTACAATACCTTTAGGGGAAATTATCTCCACTTCTAGGTAGCTTTCGTTAGAAGAACGGACAATTCCTTCAATCTTTCCATCGTCTATGAATACCCTGTGTCCAACCAATACCTGATCAAGAACTTCTGAATGCGTACAACTAATGCCAGCAGGTGTATTATTGGACGATCGGTCGCCTGCATGACCCAGGCGGTTATTATCTCTGTAGAGGCGCAACGTATTTCCATATTCTACCTTTATTTCAGCTGGCTGCGGCTTAATGTGCCCTACTATAAGCGAACATTCACTATTGTCTACACAATCTGCTTTACCGCCATCGACGTCACTGCTACTATCTGCAACCGTAGTTCGTTGACATTCTAACTTTGTACCTTCTTTCAGCCATGCGGTGTGCTCAAGTCCAACCCTGACTTTCGTGGGACTTAATCGTTCAAGGACTGTCATAATGCATCTCCGTTCGTCTCTTGCATCTCTAAAGGTTATTTTTTGACCTAGTCTTAAACTTGCTAATCCGCCACAGTCGATTTTAGATATGGCGATAACGAAACTTGATAATTGTGGTCGTTCTAGGTTTACTAGCTCACTTTGGTTTGCTTCACTATCTAATAATCCTTCAGCGAAGCGCACGGGCTGCTCGTGTGCATCTTCTGGGACGAAAATTTTAAGTGGACGAGATTGCAGCTCGAATGGGCCGGTACGAATTTTCGGACCTGCCAGATCCATTAAAATTTTGCAGTTGTGTCCCATTCGTATTCCTCGTTGATTTAGTCGTTCTTCAGCACTGCGTATTGACTCTATCAGGAGCTTCCACTCCGCCTTTGTATTATGAGCACAATTTATACGAGCTATCTCCAAACCATTCTCAAGCAACTGTTCAATTAATTCATACCTGAAGATATCCGAGGAATCAAGTGTTATCATAATGTGTGTCCTTCTTCCATTATTTGGTTGTCCAAATAATAACTCAGTACGTTTAGCTAGTATTGAACTACTTTCATGAGACTTGATTTTACATAGACCGCTGCTAGTATTTGCTGGTCCTATTTTAAAATGCTTGAGAACCTGTTCAATACTTACTAGCACGTGACTTTCTAGGCTCTCCAAAGAGGACAGCCCGTGTTCGCTCAATCTTAGCTGCAGGTCCGCCAAGTCGTATTCTCTTAATGCCAAATAGCACAGAAGATTATGATAGCTGCATTTGTTTTCCGTCTCGGCTATATTACACAGAAGTTTGCCCTGTGCCTGCAATGCAAGATTTATTGTATTGTGATACATTTCATTGAGCCTGCAACCAATGATGTCAAGGTCTTCGTTTTCGTCCTCTCTTGATTTATCTTCTTCTGGTTTAGTGCTCAATTCTAATCATTTTGATTCTAACATCATCAGTATTTGACAGTAATTGCGGTCCTACAAGTCCCAACTCTATATCTATAAACTTGTTCATAATATGTCCAAGCAATTAACATGTATACAAGAGTATTCTACACCTCTAAACGGAACTAATCCTTTTATGAAATCGGTATGTCCAAAGAAATGCTTCGCTTTTCTATTAGCAACGCACATCCTTCTTCTATTATTAAGTGTAGAGGGCACTTGTTCTACGTGTGCAATAAATTGGCGCCTAAAATCTTGTGTCTTTGGGTCAATAGTTGAAATTTGATTATGAGTGGCCTCTTCGTGCATACATAAAAGATCTTCGCAAGTCAAACTAATAAACTTGAATTAGAATAAAATCATCTTTTGTATATTAAAAACACTTGTAAAACCGTTGAATACTAAAAGTATTAAATTCGCATCATCAAATAACAAAATTTTATGGTGGGCTTTACCTATGTCTACGTCTATCTATTTTCCGTTCCTTTTCTTCTTTTACATGATGCAATCTGTCTTCTTCGCGTAGGAATTCCATTCCACACTCGCGGCACCTCATAACTGGTTGGCGATGTACTTTTTTTGCATGTTCGATTAGTTCTTCTTGTTTGCTAAATCTCTCTGTACACATTTTACAACGGTTTTTATGACGTTGCAAGAAACTCATCATTACACTATAATATAATATATTGTTGGCTATAAGGATCATCATTACGATATCATTTTTAGAAAAAGTTAATATGATTTACGTAATTTTTGCAATGCAGATCAATAGAAGTTGGTATTGCTTAGTTCGGTAATAAGTGTTAATTAAGTTGATCTAATATCTAGGAGCGCTCGTGTCTAAGTAGGGTGTAATCGATGGCTAAAATTCCGATTTCATGCTACAATGGTGCAAGGCAAATCTGTAATGATCATTGTACTAAACCTAGGTAGTATCGGCGATTAAGAATCAAAGTAACGAACAAAAATTACTGGTTTGGAGTCCGAATGTGTTGAGATGAATCTTTATCAGCATTGGCCAAATAGCGACGGTAAAATGAATCTATTATTATTGCTGCAAGAAGACCGTAAAACATGTTAAAGGCCAGTGCACCAATGACAATTTTGTTTTGTATAGACAACACATCGCCAATCACCAGAAATGCTACACGCCCCGTTGGGTCCTGCTGTGTGATCATGGGACTGTCCTTAATGCCATTGAGGGCAGGAACTATCATCAAATATGTTATGGGAAGAAATAAAATTAGCCAGAGTGCAAACCCAAAACATAAACCATATAGTGGTGCATATTTATCCAGTATTCTTGATATGTTTCTTTTATTGCGATTGTGCAACAAAAGTGGCAATACCACGAAAATGCCGATAATACTGCCTGCTGCAAAGTGTAATCCTAGGCCGGCCGCTATCATGTAAATTGAATATATAGGGGCCTTGGTAATAGTCAACATAAGAACAAGATAAAAAGCACCCGCGGGAACTGAAGTTACTTTTTCCACCATCACAATTAACGCAGTTACACCAATGGAAGAAATCAATCCGGCTACTAATCCAACGAGAATTATTTTTAGTCGAAATTCCATCTTATACACTAAAGCACTATTGGAGTTGTTGTGCCGAAATTTCAGTAATACCATATGTTTATTACGACAATGTAATATTTTTGTTTTTCTCTCCAGTATGCCTATCGTATTGGATATACTTTTAATTTTTACCTTAGATTTACATAAAATATGGTTTTATCTTGAAATTAATTTACTAATACATCGTATCTTTATATTCGAGGATTACAATTTCGACATCCTTGATATTCACGTATGTAGTGCTGCTAATTTACTTTTCAAAATAATGGAAACTGTCTGAGTATTCACATCAATTCTTAGTCATATTGATATTAACAATACAAGTCACGGTATTGTTAGCACCAATCCAAGGCAATATAGAAATCAAGTTATAAGGGGTGAGTAATTGTTTCATCCCGAACTTTCTTGTTATTGACTTATTATTGGAGAGTCGATTAGGACAAATGGATAGGAAAAAATAAAAAAGAAGAGCATAACTTCAATATCCAATAGTGTAATAGACGTATGTCTAATGATAGCCACAATTTAAAATTTGATGAAATATGCGATGAGATATTCGCACTTAGTCCTGCGGTACGGTCTGCCATTGTGATCGATAAAATGGGTAGACTAGTAGCAGGAGGAATGAGAAAGGGAATTACTTCAATGGAAGAAAAGGATGATACTCAAAAACTCTATGTCCAATTTGCTTTAAGAAGTGTAATGCGCGAAGATTTCGATGAACAGTTTGGCAAGACTCTTTATAGCTTCTCAGAAAGAGAACGAATAAAGCTTGCATCATTTCCTCTAGATGATCAATATATAGTGAGAGTTTCCATAGAAAAGGAAGAGTCTAACCATACGGCGATTATCGATAATATACTAAGAATTATCGGTAGTAGCAGAGAGAACACACAAAAAAAGAGTTGCTAAGGACAGTAAAAACCCAAAATCACATGATGAACCGCAGGATAAGAACTGTCATAATAAGTTGTATTCCGAGCTTTCGGTTTGCGGTATCGTCGCGCCATGATATGAAATATAAGCTAAAAGTGTATAATACTTGTCTGTGTACTTGGTAAGGACTGATTTAGTTCATTTATTTTTTTAACATACATTGTAATTACGTAGCATTTGTAGTTTATATTCCCAGTTAGACAGCAGATAGAAACATTATATATTCATGCTTCAATATCTATCGACTTGTCATTAATTGACGTCTAGTTCCCAGCGTTTGTATAGAGACAGGATCTATATTGTTAAAGATGTAATTTTAAAACTTGTTGAATATGGTCAATTAAATCCCACTACATTGATTAGTTATTGTGGTTTGAATTTTAAAAAGCATATACCGATAATTGATAAAATGGAATCAAAAGGTTTGATCATCAAGGATCATATTCTGATAGGAAAAAGAGCAATTACAACGTACAAGCCGACACAGAGAGGAGTTGAGTTTTGTAGATCCATCCTTGAACCTTATGAGATAATGTTCCCTCGTACAGATACGGTACCAAAAGGGAGTTTATCAATGCTATTATTTACATTCTAATTCTTTTTTAAACAAATAGCGTAATTGTAACTATGTGTATAAGTGGAATCCGTCTGCTTAAGTATAGTAGTCAAAGCCAGTCGATATTATAGAAAACAAAGAAGCCAACATCCGTAATGATCAGTAGTCTATTACTGTGGCCCTGCTAAGTAAATTAGATAGTATTTCTGGCTTGCCTACTACAGCTTTATCTATAATATCGGTATTATTGTATCCGGCTATTCTAAGACATACTTCACATATAATGACGTTTCCTCCACTAGCTATAAAGTTTGTGACATTTCTAGTTAACATATCCAGCCCAAGATAAGTATGAGGATGTTTAACTCCAATTTGTACTCCTTCTACACTTAGTAGCAAAGTGACATTATGTCCTAACTTTAGCATTGTAGTCGCATCGGAAATCGCTACGGTTGCTCTCCATGGCTCATCACTGCTTAGATGATACACTAATGGGTTGCCTACTTCCTTTGCTTGAGCATACGGAAATATAGGATAAGGAAAAGAGAGAGACAATAGTATAGACGAAAAAGATGACGTAATGGCTAAGCCGAAAGCTATTGCTATTGATAAAGTCAATGCTGCTAATACTTTCAACTGTCTTTTTGTAGTATCCATCTATCCACTATTTATTGAGTTTTTAAAAAAACAAAGAGTGAAACAGAATTAGTCATATAGTGAAAGATCAATAGCATGTATGTCGTTGAGCACATTCGCAACCCACTTCAATACTCCTTTAGTCACCACCACCATTATGGTAATTGTGATAACCATAATAGTGTAGACGTTACCTAACAAATGGAGTTTTGTATTACATTTACGTTGTACTGCGCATCATTCCACCCATCCATATATCCTTGCTTGTAATCAGGGCTGTACTGGGAGTTAGCGGCAGTCACGTTTTGATTCTGCTGATGCTTATCACGAAAGTCGGACTGTGCTGTAGCATAACCATTCATATAGGTTGTGCTTTTTTCGGGTTTTGCGCATAATGCAGCATAGCCTTTCATAGGGGTAATGGTCGGAACTAGCGCAATTGTTATACTCACGACTAACAATAAAGATGTTCCAGACACCTCATGCATCGCACTTGTGTTCTTTTTCATACTATAATGATCACATTAAAAAAAATAAAAAGTTTTGGGAGATATATCCTTGAAATTTTCTTCATTGCACACTGTGAAAGAATTATGGGGGGCTGAAATAGTGTATATATGGTGTTTTGGTGTTTTAGATCTTGATCTTGATAGAGACACCGCAAATAATTTTTAATAATATTTACTCAATTGGATATAGATGACACAGGTACGGAGCCTATCCAGCCTAAGAATAATAGCATAGCCTTTAACGAAATAGCAAATGCAGATCTATAAAATCATATATTGTATATTATCACTTATCATAGTTTTTCAGTCTAAGACTGATTTCGAGGGCATCTTTAACATTTTTATTAAATTCTAAAGAGGTTTCTGTAGTCTCGCTCTGGTAGTAACCAGAATTTCTAACGTAATTAAGATAATCCTCCATTTCGGTTTCATATAAAATTACGTTATCTGCAACCAATATTGATTCTTCTTTCAGCAGATTCTTTTCTTCTAAGAGTCTCAAATAAGATAGATACTGAGTTTTGATAGCATCCAAAAATACCAGGTCAAATTTATAACTACCAAGCTTAGGGATCACGTCTAGAGCATCATTACAAACTACCTTTATCTTGTCTGACAATCCAGCCTTTTCTATATTTTTGGTTGCAATATTTGCGAAATTTTTATCTATTTCAATAGTAACCAGTTTTCCGCCATCATCAGGCAGCAAATTTCCCATTAATATAGCAGAATATCCGTGCAATGTTCCGATCTCAAGTATCGATGTCGGTTTGTACTTTTTGACTATATTAGAGACAATTTTACCCTTTAGAGGACCGATCGAAGGAAGCTGTTCTTTTTTGGCAATCTGTTCTAACTCTCTGAGAAGCTTTGATACAACGTCTCCATTTTCAGTTCTATTATCAACCATATCTTATCTCAGGCCTGACTTGGATTTATACGATAGATCATTATGATTATTATTTTCTTGAGCCATGTATGAGCAAATTCAACCTTCGGCAATTGCCATACTTTTTTGGTTAAAGCCTGTCACTACAACGGTCTATGGAGGAATATTAACTACCTTATGATCGTGTGCCTTGAGTAAATTTTCTCGCATTTGGGGTTCGCTTAACATATCAAAATCAGATTTATTATAGCAGCACCATACTTTTACCTTTATATTGTTAACTGACGTCATTAATTCCATTTCGCATTTAGTTAAATCCTCTAACTTATTTCTATGAAAGAATAAACCCATATCTGAAATTATGGTTATGCCTGCCTTTCCCAGCTTATCTAAGCGCCTAAGCAGCATTTTTGTCATGATCATCACTCCAACGAACTCTTGACTTAGACTATAGTGCGCTTTTTCTGATTGTACAATTACAAGTGAGCCTTCTTTCTTGTATTTATCTATGTCAATTCCTGTACTTCTTAGATTATTAACAACATCTATTACCGTATTATAATAAGGTAACATAAGAACCATTTCATTTAATGATTGTAATGACCTTTTGATATAATTCAAATACAAGTGTCTAAAATCAGCGACGTCTGAGTACAAAATTAGAGTGTGGTTACCGTATAGAGTTTGAGTTTCTAAAATATCGTCTAACATGCTATCTCTATCTACATATCTGGTAGTGTCTGTTCCCATATTTTTAAGTACTAACGATTCGAACTAAGTTCTATTGTGAGTCCGGTCCATCAAAAGCACCCGCTTCTAATTTCAAATTCAATATAATCAACTTTATTTTTGATAGCTTGTCTAACCTGTCTGCTAATGCTCTAATCTGGATATATTTTGTATAATTCGCACGACATATATTGATTTAAACTCTAAAAATATAGGAACATAATTACAAAGACAGATGTAGAAAATCCTTATGAGAACGTTAATTGGCTATTGATATTTTTGAACAACTGTTTTTTAATTGCATTTAAATAATCAGAATAGCGGATGGGAGATCTATAGATACTACTGCTAATCTTGATACTCACAAAGTAGTTAATGCGCGGTGGTAGACAAACGGTATTTTAGGGTTGATTTAGAGTTCGATTCTACGACATAATGCCTTTATAGAACAATCATAAGTCAAATGTGTGAGACAATTGTTTCTTGTGTTAGCGGCTATTGCCGCGCTGGCAGGAATAATAACAGTGACGGTACATACAGCCTTTGCTGCAGTACCAGTGCCCGTCAATAATACTAACAGCAGTGGTAGTATTCACGGTCTGCAGGCAAATAACACCGAATCTTCGATGACAATCACAAAGCTATTAGCAAACAATTTGCAAAATCGTCTACAAAATGCTGGTGCTTTACTGGAAATAACAAGTAGATTGCCACAAGTAAATAATACCTCTTTTGCCAATTTGCTGAATCAAACATTAACAACACTACATGGGATACCAAAAGATGCTGACATAAGCAAAAGACAAGTAGCACAAGAGATACTTTCTAATTATAAAGATCTTCAAATAATCTTTTTTGTAATGCCTAACGGAGATGTATACTTTGAAGAACCTTATTCAAGGCAGCAGAATTTAACAACAACTAATCTTGCTTACCAGAACCATATTCAAGGCGCAATTAAAACACATAATACATATCTAGGAGATGTGGTTACATCTGCATCCTCTGGTCGGAGACAAGCTGTGATTGCAGTTCCTATACATTCTGGGAAAGACAATTCTACTCTTATCGGTATATGGGCTGGTGGTATTGATTTTCGCGTCCTCAACACAGAGCTTCAATCGCTTAATCTGCCAGCAGGCGAACGCGCAGTCTATGTAGGTCATAATGGACAGAAAATAGCTGATTCAAATGCAAATAGCAGCAATAAAGCTGAATCTTTTGGTAATCTTCAGAGCTTCAAAAATGCAATTGATGGCAAATCAGGCTCAAATATAGAAGAGGTAGTTGTCAACGGTACTACAGCCTCAAAGATATTTGTTACTTATAATCCAGTCAAAGCATTTCAAAATACCTGGGCAGTCTTATTGATACAAAAAGCGAGATAAAAGATCTGCGAACTAAGTAGATCTTACGAGACCAGGATGTCCGACATAAGCAAATATACGAGATGACAATAGGAGAGCTTGAACAATAGCAGTCTAAGAGTTAACCTGGTTCTTAATTGCAACTCTACACACCTCATGAGCAAGATGAGCAAAGGCGGTGGCAATAATGCTCTCAACACTGGAGATTCAACCTCTTGCAGGCAGCAGTAATGCCAACAATAATGATGGTAAGAAGAATCAAAACAAAACAAAACAAAAAATTCTGAAACTTATCTTGTCATTCTTCGTCTATGCTAAGTTTGGTATCGCCATTTTTATCACTTTTCGTCTTAGTAATATTGCCAATGCTATTGAAGCGATTGAAAATACTACTGCCGATATAAAAATCATATTAAATGAAGTTGCTGATGGAAAATAGCCAGATATTCCATTAACATTCAGCAATGATTGATGTGCCTGCATGTACATTCCTGCTAGAGCCGGACCGATTGCAGCGCCTATTATCCTCATAAGACTACTCATTCCTAGTGATATACCGCTATATTGCCTTGGAGTAGATAAAATGATGACATTCATAGCTCCCACGCTTGTCAATGATAGACCAGTGGATAGAACGGCAAGATTAGTGGAAACCAATAACTCGGTGCTATGAAACAAAAGTAAACCTATGAAACCTGCAGTAGTAACCAAAGTACCGAATATTATTGGCTTCAATGAGCCTAATTTGGATATTATAAATCCAGAGGTCGGACCAAATACTAGAAGTATCAATGCAAATGGCAGTTGCACTTTTCCTGTACTAATAGCATCTTCTCCAAATCCAGCAGGTTCAGGATTTCTCACAAGTATTGGTATTGTCTGAAAAACCATGAACATAGATAGACCGACCAACATTATGATTAAGTTGGCTGGTAGTATGGATTTGTTTAACATCAGTCTAAAGTCGACCAGCGGGTATTTAGCTCGCTTTTCTATTACCACAAACATTATGAATGAAGCTACAGCCAATATAAGAAATGGTACTATGGCTTCAGTAGAGGAATTATTTTTGTTCTTATCGTTATAAATATTATGATTACTAGGGATGACAGAAGCCGCGCTGTCATTGCTGCTTGATGTTTCTATAAATGTCAACACTAATAGAAATGACGCAATAGCGATCGCCAGAGCTATTGCCCCTTTTACATCAATTTGCTCTGACAAACTTTTAGCAGTATTACTGTTACTATTCTTTATTTTTTTTGACTCATTGTTATTTTTATTTTTATTTTTATTATTATTATTATTTTTTATTTCATTATGATCATTTGTTTTAATATCAAATGGCTTTTGTGCTAGCCGGTTATAATTCAAGTCGTCTTTATCATTTACGAGAATAAATCGCCGAATAATTAGAAGAAGTACAACTGCAACCGGTATGATTGTAAAGAATGTGGTGCGCCAGCCGTAATTTTGAATTATAATTCCTCCAACTGCCAGTCCAATTACTGCCCCCGATGCAAACATAGAAGTGATTACACCCTGTCCGATTGAAATTTTTTCTCTTGGAAATTTGTCTCTTACTATACCAAACGCAATTGGAAACATTGACATGCCTACCCCTTGTATCGCTCTGGCTATTATCATAAAGAATATATTTGAAGAGAAGCCGGCTAAACATACACCTATAATGTAAATTACCATTATGACCAATAGAATTTTTTTTCTTCCGTAGATATCTGACAACTTACCGGCTATTGGAGTCATAACAGCACCAGATACGAGGTATGCAGTTAGAATCCATGAAGACATGCTATATGATACAGCGAAATCCTTGATCAAATCTGGAATGGCGGGTATCAACATAGTTTCTGCATACATTACCATAGTTGCAATGCAGCTCAGTATGGCCAGTACCTTCCATGCAGAAGCAGGAATGCTCACATCATTTGATGAAGGATGTACCTTGGAGGTCTGAGTATTGTCAACGGTACCACCGGCATCCTTAGCTTTCTTATAACGCAGCAGTTTCATTTCAAAAACTTTTCCCTTGAAAACTAGGTTCTTTTACTTTTTCTTTTGCTTGTCGACGTTAAGGTTTTCGAAATAGTCGTACCGGGTTTTGATAAGTTATTGGCAGCAATAGTAGTAATAGTATTAGGAATATTGTCAGAGGTCTTGTCCTTCGTATATGCTAGCACATTATTATTCTCCGCAGCAGTAGCAGAGCTAACATTGAATTCAGCCCTAAGATTATACCATATCTTATCCAAAACCGCTCTCATGATACCGAGGTCTTCTTCTGATATGCCCTTGACTGACACTTTTCTTACTTTTAAAGCGCAGTGCATCATTCTTTCCCATAATGCGTCTGCTTTTTCTGTACGATAAATTTGATTATTTCGTCTGTCAGAAGGATCCACTCTTCTTATTACTAATTCCTCCTTTTCCATCTTATCGATGATTGGTATAAGGGTAGGACCCTCTAATCCTAGTTTATCTGCAATCTCTTTTTGTGTCAGACCATTATGATTTACAAGCATAACAATTACTTTCCATTGTCCAACAGTAATACCCACATTCTCATGTAATTCCAGATCTAGGGCTTTGACAAAGGCCCTTGCTGTTCTATTAACTATGAACCCCAGACTATTTTCAAAATCATATTCCTGCATGATATAACACTAATAATTAGACTACTAATTATTAGTATTTAAATATTTAGCGTACGTGTGTGAACTATGCAAGCCATCTACCTATTTGGAATTAAATAAACAGACTCTCAAGAGATCTTGTTGGTGTTTATCAACTTGGAGATTTTAACTTTAATTGCTTAGGGCTAACGATTGGCAAACTGAACGAAAACATAGCACCATTATTACCATTAACATCCTTATTGTCATTCAACCTCTTACTATCTCCAAGCCAAATCTTCCCTCCATGACTTTCGATTATATTTTTAGATATGAATAAGCCCAAGCCGGTACCAGATTGCGATTTGGTAGCAAACTTTGTGAAAAGCCTTGGTAATATTTCAGGATCAACTCCAATTCCAGTATCCTTTACAGTAACAATAACTTCTTCTCGACTTTTGGCATCGTTGCTACGGTCATGTTCTTTTGACCTCTCCACAATTACAGTTACAGTTCCTGCCTTAGTACTTTTAACTGCATTATTGAGAAGATTTAAAATTACTTGGCTTATTCTGTCTTTGTCAGCATCTACGAAAATTTCGTCTGTAAGCTCATTTTCTACTAAAGACCCATTTGAAATGAATTCTAGTTTGATATCTTTGTTCTCTCTGGCCATATGATTTCTGAAATCCGTGATAATATTGATGATGAGCTTGTTAAGATCGAAAGGTTCTTTCTTTATTAATAGCGATTGCGTTTCTATTTTTGTGACATCTAAAATGTTATCTGCCAGTCTACGCAGCCTTCTGGCGTTTCTGATTATAACTTCTACTAGCTCGTCTTGCTGCCGTTGTTTTTGTAGTTGAGCCTCTCCTGCCTTGTCGTGTATACCTCTCGCTCGCATATCCAGCTTTCTGCTACTTTTAAGATGCTCAGCTAAGCTAATAATCGGTTGGATAGGTGTTTTCAATTCATGAGCTGCTACATTGATAAATTCCTTCTGCATTTTGTCATGCATTGTCAGTTGTTCGTTGGCTAATGCAAGTTGCTTGTTGGATTCATCTAATTCTTTAGTTCTTCTTTTCACCTCCGTATCTAGGGAGCTGGTCCATTTTATAAGGAGAATTATTAGAACTGATATCGCGGCAATAGTACATCCAAGAAGCATAAACATCTTTGAATTTTCAGTGGCTAATAGCTCTTTCACCTGTGATGTGATTTCAGTCGTTGGCGTCACTACTTGGATAAAATAAAGTGGTTGACCATTTACGAATATAGGATACTGAGTGTTCAATCTCTCACCTCTGCCATAATCGTAGACTCCAAAACCAGCATTCCCTGCCAAAAGATAACGCGTCAAGTTGTTCAGGATAGGATTGTGATGTACGAATTGTTGTGTATAATTTCCAAAAAAATTCTCTCCTACGAATGTCTTGCTCAGACCGTTTGCTAACATTGTTCCGTATTTGTTATATGCAACTAGAAACTGTGAATGGATATTCCCAAATTGCGCATATTGTGAAAAAAATGGTGTAGAGGGTATGGATGTTGCAATTAATCCCTTGTACTGACCAGTTTCCTTGCTAACTATTGGATAGGATATGAAAATTGTGTATGTATCCTGCCTATCAAATCCATCCGAAAACACAGGTCTTAATGTGAGTCTTGTTTTCTCTACCCATCCCCTGAATGAATAGTCTGCACCCAAGTTAGACTGTGAACCAGACTTTGAATAGCTTATTGTTAAAATGTTGTCTTTGTCCAAGACAAACAATCCATCAATTATACCCTTAAACTGTGAGTATTTTTCGCCCACCATTGTTCTTGCATTGTCATTGTAAATAGCTTGCTGAAGATATAGTGAGTTTGCCAATCCGTCAAGCATGCTAACCACTAAATTCATGTCTGAACCTATGTGCATGGAGATACCTTGCGTGGATAATATTTGACGCTGTTTTTGTTGCAAAAATAGATTTTGCTTAATATCCTGCTCAGTAATGTTCTGAATGTAAACTAATAAGCAAAATGAAAAGATAATAATTGAAATTATAGAGATGATACCTATTTCCCTTATTTTTTTGGAGAAGACGGTCATATGACCCTGGTCCTAAGTGTAACTACTACTGGTCAGAATCTAAAAAGCTTTTGTTAAAATAATAATTCTCTTTCTACTGCTGTATATCCTCTTATATACTAAAGTTTCTGAAATTACAGTAAACTGCTGGTATCCGAATATTGCAGTCATCCAACACTAATAGTATTTCTCTTGATCGACCTATTGTTCAGAGTTGAAGATAACCTTATCAAAAGACTTCATTGCGTTTGGTAGTTGCTCTATCAGGTCGGTTGGAACCATATGCAGCCCTAGTTTCTTGTGAGCTAAACTCCCTGCCATTCCAGTCAAATACACTCCTCCAATCGAAGCGTAAAAAGCATCAGACAATTTTGAAAACAGGCCAGCTACTACCCCAGAAAGAACATCGCCACAACCACCCACAGTCATAGCAGGAGTAGTTCTCTTGATCACGGCAGTACGTTTCTGCTGTCCGACGGTAATGTGACCGTCACAAATAATATTATAATATCCTTTCAGAATTATTGTAATTCCATATTTTTTTGCGATGCTGCATACGTTTGATGCATGTTCCTGCAACGCATCTCTTGTAGTCTGTGTCTGCCCCGCGCTTGACATCTTGTTATGATTGTGCGGTTCCTGAAACATTCTTTTGTACTCTCCTGGATGCGGAGTAACTATTGTGTTAGTTCCTGAGATAGATTCAATGACTTCTGGTACAAGAGCAGAAGCATCTAACACTAACTTTGATTCAATTTTTATTAATTCTTTTATGATATATACCAGAGCAGCTGGAGATGCTATTTTCATGCCCATTCCTATAGCTGTAACTTGTGGTTTTTTCGGGAGCATCTTCAATACGGATTTTGCTGAAGCCAAGGTAAATTCATCATCAGGAAATGGTAGTACAATGATATTTGGCGAAGACGACCTGATCGCTGAAACGTTTGACTTTGGAGTTGCCGTGTAAACAAGGTCCACACCTGCGCGCAAAGCTGCCAAGCTGCTAAGCAAAGGTGCTCCATGATAGATCCCACTCCCGCCAATGACTAGAACGATACCATTATCTCCCTTTCTCGATGAGATCAGACGTGGTGGAAGTATATCTTCAATGAGATCAGGCGTGACTGAAATTATTTGTTTTTTACCTACACCAGACATGCACATATTGCAAATGCAATTTAGATAAATTTTTATGCAATCTCCTTGTGCATTTAAATCTTGAATATTATAACGCACTTAAACTCCATTTAATCAATTTTTGGTTGCTTAAAGCTAGTCTTTTCTTATTCAATTTGTTTGAAATTTCATAATATTAAAGTGGTCTAGTCCAGTATTTGATAAACCTTCATTGATATCCTTTTATTACATATATTTAGAATATATCATCAGTAAGCGTTTGCTTGGTCGACATTAATATAGTTAATCAGCTCTTCGAATTTTTTAGTAATTTTGGTTACATGGGTATACTCCTTATCAGTTTCGTAGGAAGTATTATCGTTTTCATTCCGATACCGTATTTCCCAATCTTAATTACTGCGGCATTTAACAAACATCTGGATCCTAATCTCATTTGTGTATCGAGTGCAGCAGGAGCGATTGCAGCCAAAATGATAATATTTTATGCAAGCTATTATGGCAGAAGCATCATAAATACCCGTACCAAAAAACGAATGGTACCGCTAGAAAGGCTCTTGAATAGATATGGCTGGCTCGGAGCCTTCATAGCAGCGCTAACACCTATTCCAGATGACCTTGTATACATTCCATTAGGCATTGCCAAATACAATCCATTGAAATTCGCTACTGCAACCTTCACTGGCAAATTGATACTAAATGAAGCAATAGTATGGGGGGCAGTAATTTTAGGAAGACCATTTATTGAGCGTTATTCGACTTCTACTTCACAGAATCCACTTTATCTTATCATTGGGGCGATCAGCCTTGCCGTAATTTTAGGTGGCATACTGTATTTGTTTCTAAAGATTGACTGGGGTAAAGTTATCGGAAAATGGTTTCCTTGGACTACAGTAGAATATGACGAATCAAAGCAGGGATCGAAGGAACGATTGAATCAAAGCAACGACGGAGATGATCAGCATCATCAAAACAATGGTAAAAATATATGATAATAACGTTCCATGTGCAACCGATTTCTATCTGGCATATTATCTGTATTTAATATAACAAGCCAGATTTTACTTCCAGGGGATTCTATAATATTCTTGGAAACTAACATACCCAAGCATTATAGTGCTTTACAATTTTATCTTCATAGTCGGGAACAGAGGAACCGTCGCATTATCAGAATAATATCATCAAAGTACCCATGTAGATTATATATATTTTTTTATGCAATGATAAGTAACGTAATATGAGCGAATATGAAAACTTAAGGACGGCCGATATTGTGGCTGAAGCATTAATGGACTGGAATGTAAATGTCATTTTTGGACTGCCCGGCGATGGTATTAATGGTTTTATTGAAGCTTTAAGACAGAGACAAAATAAAATCAAATTCATATTAGTAAGACACGAAGAATCAGCTGCCTTCATGGCGTGTGCTTACGCAAAATACACAGGAAAAATCGGCGCTTGCGTTGCAACTTCAGGTCCAGGTGCGATACATCTCTTAAATGGCTTATATGATGCTAAAGCGGATAGTATACCTGTTGTAGCGATCACTGGTAGTACATATTCTGATTTAATGGGTTCTAATTATCAGCAGGATGTCAATCTCCTGCAGTTATTTTCTGATGTTTCAGTATATAATAATATGATAAACGAACCGGAACACGCCGAAATGGCAGTAGATCTTGCTTGCAGGAGTGCTCTAGGACGCAGAGGAGTTAGCCATTTGACGATTCCCATAGACGTACAGGAACAAAGGCTGCATAGTAAGTATTCAAGACATAAAGTTCCAGGTCATACATCAGACGTGTTTACTTACGATGCAATTCCGAATCATGAGTTACTGCAAAAGGCAGCCAATTTACTCAACTCTGGAGACAATGTTGTAATACTAGTAGGACAAGGTGCACTTGCCGCCTCTGAAGAGGTGACTGCTGTTTGCCAACGATTGGGCGCCCCAGTCATAAAGGCGCTGTTGGGTAAAGCAGTGATTCCAGACGATAGCCCATATAGCCTTGGTGGGATAGGTCTTCTCGGAACTGAGCCTGCTACTGATGCTATGAATGAGGCAGATACGTTGCTTATGGTTGGAACTTCGTTTCCATATATAGACTACCTTCCAAAACCAGGACAGGCAAAAGGAATCCAAATCGATATTATACCAGAAAGAATTGGGCTTCGCTATCCGGTAGAGATAGGACTAGTAGGAGATGCCAAGCATACATTAGCTGCATTGCTTCCCTTGCTAAATGAAAAGCACAAGAGCCTTGAATTTTTGAAGTCAAAACAACAGGCGATGAAAAAATGGAACGACCTATTGAAAGAACAAAGTTCTAGGACTGATACACCTATTAAACCCCAAGTTATCGCGGCTGCTCTGTCCGAAGTATTAGAAGAGAATGCAATAATATCTGTTGATAGCGGCACAATTACTAGTTGGGCGGCTCGTTATATCAATATCAAAAATGGAATGAAATTTTCACTATCAGGGAGCCTTGCAAGTATGGGTTGTGGCTTGCCGTATGCGATAGCAGCGCAGGTTGCATTCCCACAACGACAATCTATAGCGTTTGTTGGTGACGGTGGTTTTAGTATGCTTATGGGTGATTTTGCGACAGCAGTTCAATATAATTTGCCAATCAAGGTGATAGTAATAAAGAATAATACATTAGGTATGATTAGATGGGAGCAGATGGCTTTTCTTGGCAACCCCGAGTATGGTGTAGAGTTTACGCCAATAGATTTTGCTGCGTTTGCTCATGCTTGCGGTGGCAAAGGATATTCCATTAGAGAGCCAAGGGAAGTGAAAGCTGTCATGCATGAAGCAATGTCCCAAAGAAAACCGACCATAGTTGAAGCGTATGTAGATCCATTTGATCCACCAATGCCGCCAAAAGTAGAAATGGAGTTTATTAGAAAATTGGCAGAGTCATTTGCGAAGGGACAGCCATATGCTACAAGAATTGGACTGACATTATATAGGAATCAGGTTCATGAGAAATTTAGAGGATTACATCATCATGAACTGTCTGATCAAAACTAGTTTCTCATAACTTGTCAACGAGCACTCAATGAATCTAATCGGAGCTGTAGATATATATCGGTTTATTTATTTGGTATCGTTACTCATTACAGATTTGTTAGTGTATGTATTAGTAAGTTTACACGTCTTTGTTTCAACAGACATCATGCCACCGGAGCAATCTCCTGACATAGTTGATTTATAGCCCGATGGTCCTTGTTCTGTAACGCTATACATTCCCATTTGCAATTTTACAGCTGTACCTGAAGAACTGCCCTGGAAAGAACTCGGAGAAGGGCTATTTCCATGTACAGTGATTGTAAAATCCGATGGTTTTGCATTGCTACTATGATTATTAGGATTGATAACATTCTTTGTTATTACCAAAGTGCCATGTATCTGGTTAGTTGGTGTTATCATATTGGTGTTATCTGCAGATCTTTTATCACCTGCCGTATTATTTGCCATGTCAGTAGCAGATGGTCTTTCAGCATAAGATGGTACTAACAATGTATACTTTTCAATCAATAACATAGGCGCATACGTAACTAAAGTCGCAAGAACTATCAATAGATATGGAGGGAGAAACAAGCCCAATAACACTGAAGTATTTGGCTTCAGAAGAAATCGCATCACATCATATACTGACATGCCTCATGTATTTTTCCTTTTCTAGAATTGAAGAACTTGATATGACGGTGACATTTGCTATCCATATAGATTTCATAAGACCGTATTATTATTATTATTATTATTAGCAAAAGTATTCCGTCCATATTCGGAAGTCTAAATTTAATCGGGTTAAATTCATTTTTCCTAACATAGCTAAAGCGGGCGAGAAACAACCAGTTCGTTGTTCTCTTCTTCTCTTCCTCACTTTCATTCTCTTAGGTTGTATTCCATTGCAGGACTCGCAACAGGATCCATGGCTACTTACAATATCATTACTCTAGAGGGACTCTTATTCCTGGCGTCCTAAACATTGTTCTCTCTAACTCCAGGACAAATTGAATCACGAGCAGTTGAGAGTCTGCCTCTTGGCAAACATTCTGCATTTATAGACGATTCGTCATTAAAATACACTCATTGATACAGATCAAAGAATCGACAAATGCGTATTCTTCTCATTTTTCGTCCGTCTACATTATTCACTCACTTTCCTATTTCCCCTCTGCTCCTATAATGTAAACATAATAATGACCAAAATTCAAAAATGCAACCTGACAATACAATTATTATATAAAATGCATCCTATTTTATAGTGTGTGATGGTTGACAGAAAAAAAACTAAACAAAGATAGATTTATCGAATATTTAAATGAAATCCTATCTGCTGAAAATGCAGTGGTAGAAAGACTAAACAAAAGGATCGAAGAAACTCATTTTGAGGAGTCGAAGAAGATCCTACGGAAAGAGTTAGAGGAAGAAATGAATCATCAAAACAGATTAAGAGGTCTTATTTCTGAATATGGAGGCACACCAACTAATACTAAATCAGAATTATTGTCGCTAGGCTCCTCAACAGGTCAAACAATAGACATAACCGATAATAGCATAGCGAGTGACAGAAAGATTAGTTCTGTGCTACATGATAATGACAGGTACAATGCTACTAGAACAGATGTTACAGATAATCAGTTGCGTTCTGAGATAGTGAAAACTAAAGAGGATGCAATGATAAAGAATGCAGAAATATTAGGATATAAAATCGTATTAAAGTTAAGCGAAAAGATCAAAGCTAGAAAAGCAGTGAGCATACTGAAGGAAACTATCAAAGAAAAGGAATCAACGTATAATAAATTAATAGATTTAGTTTCCAGAATGGTCAAATCGACGCATGAGTACAGCAATAATAAGAGCCAGCATCACGGGGATGCATTTCAAATAGGATCTGCGATAGCCGATATTTTAACTTCATACTGGAATTCAAAACAAGACCCTTCTAAAGTATACATATTTAATAGAAGAGTACATCATGGTGCAATCGGTGCTTTGCTTGGCTTGTCTGCATTATATAAGAAACAACCGCTGATCACTGGCATTTTGTCCGGATTAGGTGCAGGTCTTGCAAGAGATGATTATAATGATGTTAAAGAGTGGTTTTTATTCAAGAAAAGGCAAGATGAACAGACCCAAGAATAGTATAGAACTTCAGTGCAGTATCAAAACCAGGTTGATCGCATATCGCATTGAAATGGATGATACCTGACGGTTATAATATTGGCCTACATCTACTCGACAAAGTACATAAGGAGAACAACTGCTCAAACTAAACTTCCAATGATATGAGTTTAGCTCTTCGCAAGTACATTTCTCGGCGTATAATGAGTTAGTCAATAATAATAAAATGCTGTTGATATAGCACTATTTTATACATTGAGATATAATATCAGGAGGCAGCTTAATTCTGGGGCTTTTGGGATAGTGTATGAAATACTAGGAGACGATAATATGATATACGCTCTCAAGGAGCTAAAGGATTTAGATGAGATTCATAAGCAGCGTTTTCAGAGAGAAATCGCGATACTGGCTCAATTAAATCATCCAAACATTGTAAAAATATTCAGATGGAATATTGGAGGAGATCCTCCTAATTTTAGCCCATATTATATAATGGAGTATCTGGGCGGTGGGTCTCTTCGAGAACATATAGATGAGAGATTTAGTAATAATGATGGATTTGTTTTTGAGAGAAGGTGGACCATTAACAGAATCATTCTGCCCACGTGTAATGCATTAGCACAAGCACATACGTCCAAGCTGTTTCATAGGGACTTGAAGCCAGATAATATTATGTATGCAGATGCTAGTAGGTCTGCAATAAAAATAACGGATTGGGGGCTTGGGAAAGATATTAACAGACAATCCCTTGCATTGACCGCTAAAACACCAGACGGGCAGATAGGCGGCACTCCAGGATATTGTTCTCCAGAACAATGGTTCGCATCTGAAGATATAGATGGAAGAACAGACATCTTCTCTCTTGGAATAATATTTTATGAAATGATGACACGCATAAGGCCTCCTCCGTACGACGACAACATGAATAGACCAATAGTGGATCCACCTTCGAAGTACCATCATACGATTTCCAAAAAGCTTGACCATTGCATCTTAAGGATGATTGATCTGGACCCTCAAAATAGACAACAGTCAATTTGGGATTTGATATTTGAACTTGAAACTTTGCCTGATAATTATTCATGATCAATTAAAATACATATATTGTGGATCTAAAGCGATCGATCAATGCCCCTAAGGAAGTCAGAGCCGTTAGTGTTAGGTGTCCTAATTTCCATACTATTTACAGGATTGGTAGGAATCCCGTTTGGCGATCCGAGGTTTATCCCGATAGCAACATTACTTGAATTAGTATTTATCGGATTAGCCATATCTATTTGGAGAGGTTATAGTAGGTCACTATACATATGTATCGGGCTTGCAACCCTAATAATTATCGGCAACAGTCTTACTGCCGCTCATATTCACAGAATAATGACCTTTGCAAAACCAGTTAATACCATTGTTTTAATTGTTGGAGGCTATATCTTGCAAGCTTTACTAATATATTCAAGCGTCCGTGTCATTTTGGATAAAAGAAGAAAGGACAGCAGTAGGAATAATAAAACTTTGACGGCTTCACCCTATTAGAGTAATGCAGTAGCCATGAAGACAGCCTGTAGAACCCATTTTTATTACATATTTGTAAATGATCTAGATGATACACTTGTAAATTTATTGCATGATTGATTGTCTAATCTAACCGAAAATCACACACGCACAAATTAAATATTGTAAAGATAAATTAGACCAAAACAAAAATCTAAAGAGAATCAGTGTGCGGTAAATGGGAAATACTATCAATTACAGCTCTGTAAGTAAGCCATTCATAATCACAGCTGTAATTCTTCTGTTCATTGGATCGTCCATCGGATCAATCTGGATGATGTCTATATTTGGCATTACCACACTTCCCACGTGGCTCCAGGGCACGTCTGAACTTCACAAGATGCTGCAGATAGATGGTTTTCTAACTTTACTTATAATGGGGATAGGTTATATGATAATTCCAAGATTCCGAAATATACAGCTTGCATCTTCAAGGCTTGCGTATACTTCTTTTTTTCTAATACTTGCGTCTCTAATTATCCAATCAGTACAGATTGCTGATAGTGGTAAAAATTTTCTGTTGTGGGTCATAGTGTCAAGAATTTCTGGAATATCAATATTTACATTAATTATACTGTGGACATTGAGGGTTAGACCAAAGCTATTAGGATTATCGGACTATTTTATTTTTCTTTGCGTAGTTGCTCTGATGACTGTTAATTTGATTGATCTCTCAGATTTCAGATATTTTCCTAGCAGCTCGCTAATACGTATTCAGCTATGGTTACTATTTCCCATATTGATGATCTTTGGGATTGAGTACAAGACATTACCCTCTTTCCTTGGTTTCATAAGACCAAAGAAAACTCTAGCTGTATTTTCTTTATTCTTCATTTCTATTTGTATGGTTGCTGGACTAGGACATCTCATAATCGGAGATCGGATATTACCGCTTTCAATGATTTTTAACACTACCTTGTTTGCGTCTGCATTGACATTTGCCATTTCAACCTATGCATTTGGAGGATTTGACAATAGTGAGATCCTACATCTTATCAAAGGAGAAAAGAAAGCCCGTTATTGCTTCATTGTTATCCATATTAAAATATCATTTTTGTTTCTGTTCATAGGCGTCTTGATGGCTTTTATATCTGGGATGTATCGTGAATCCTTTGCTTTTTATGATCTTGCAATCCACTCTATTGCCATAGGATTCATAGGACTTAGCATAACACTTTATTTGCCCCTAATGCTTCCGCCCATAACTGGAAAAGTAATTCATTTTACTAGTTTGAGGAAAGTCCCTTTGCTTTTGATCATTATTTCATTGAGTCTTCGTGTTATTGCAGATTTTGTTACTGTACAACCGTACTATTCCTATTCTTCAACTCTTGCAATCCATGAAAATATCTCTTTGGTACGAGTCTTGACATATCTCTTTGGTTTGTCTGGGTGGCTCGTGGTAATAGCTATGTTAGCTTTCGTCGTAATGATACACAAATCAATGAATGAAGTTGCAATAGTGCCGAGTGACAACAATACAGATTCCATGAGTTGAACTTTTATGCACCAAGCGAATAGCTTCAATGAGGAATATGCTTTTAGCGCTATCTTGAATGGCATTTGATTCTATGTCGATTTATTAAAATTCTTTGGATTCGATAAGAGAAAAGGAAATGACGTGAATTATCAAGAAGCGAATATACAAATAGTTATTTACAGCGATTGTTTAACTCCATCTGTCTGAAAATGAAGAAGAGCATGTAAACATCCATAAGCAGTGCCACATTCTATAATATATATATTATATTAGATCGGTGATTTCTTTAATTTAATCTCATGACTCTGACTTTTTCATCAAGAATGCATTAAAATTGCTCGTCTTTACGTTACCTTCGTACAATCCTCTTTTTCTTATTTGTATTCACCAGCTTGTTTCTTCCTATTCCTCTTTGTATTTGTGACAGCTGTTTTTGTATTTGTCTTAATTGTGATTGTAGTTGCTTTACAACATCAGACTGATTTTTCATGAGTTTGAGTTGTTTAGCAATAGAACCAAGTTGTAATGCCATTCTGTCGATTTCACCAGTTTGCCTGTTAAGCATCTTAATGATCTCATTCGGCAGAGCTTTTCCTTGTCCTTTTTCTTTTCTTCTCTTTTGTACGCCTTTTTGTTTTTGATTTTCTGCCCTGGTTTTTGTTGATGATGGTCGTTTGATAGAATCTGTAACTAAAATTTCTTCTTTGTCCTCTTCCTCATTATCTGGCAATACTTTTAGTTCGGTGTCTTGAGCAATTTTTACTTCTTCGTGCCCACCTGGTTCCTCTTCTTCAGAAGTCCGATTGGTAAATACCTCTGTGTCTTCTTCTGTAAGTTCCTGACCTTGCTCATCGATCTCCGTGTCCTGTGTCATTTCTGTGTCTTTACTAATAATAATCAACTATTAATTTATATTCGTTTTTTTAAATTTTCTACTATGCACATACTATATAGGTTGTCGTGCGCCAAATAATCCTGCATATAGCCATCATTAGTTATGTGACCAATTAACACAATCGATATCCATTATTGTAAAAGAACCACATAGCAAACATGGCTTGGACATTAAGGGCCTGTGAGGCCTGCATTAGTAATTTTCTTTATCTGAGCATCTGCGGCGCTCCAAAGAGCTATGAACTGATAACGTCAATAATGATGATAAGATACTGTGTCTCGTTGATGTCTCTACCTTTGGTTCATATTTTGAAATATATGTATATTAGACGGCTAACCAATCTGCTATACATACAATTTGGAAATTGAATCCTTTCTTGGCAGTATAGTTAGCATGTATCAATTTCCATTTTTATCAGTACTATTTTCGATAGTATTGGGTTCATGGATATATTTGAACATAATTTCGCTTAAATCACATTTTGCCGTTCCGGCCTTCAGAATTGCTACGTCTAACTCACTAATTATACGACGACACAATTTTTTGACAAATAGACTATTAGCTACAAGAATTATTAGTGATACTAGCCTTACACTGGAACATTTTTCAAAAGAGCTTCCTTTTCTAAGTATCATAGTGCCTGCCAGGAACGAAGAGCAAAATATTGAAAATTGCATAAGGTCTTTGCTGAGTCAGAACTATCCTCATTTTGAGGTTATTGCAGTAGATGATAATTCAACAGATAAAACTTTGGAAGTATTAACAAACATAAAAGAAAAAATATCGCACTCAGAACCAACAGCAGAGCAATCATTACCATCTTCGGCATCGTTATTGACATCATCAACATCATCAACATCTAATACTACACTACACATCGTTTCACTGAAGGATAAACCACAAGGTTGGAAAGGGAAAACATGGGCTATGCAACAAGGATATCTTCAAAGCAAAGGAGATATCTTGCTTTTCACCGATGCAGACACAACATATATTAGCGCTGATGCAATACGATGGGTCCTTACGTATATGCAAAGAGAAGGACTAGATGCTTTAACAAGTATATCCTTCAACGAATTGAGAGACTTTTTCTCTAAAGCTGTAATGCCGTTATGGGACATTTTTTCTATAATTTTTGGAAGGGATGCATCAAAGATGAACGATCCACGTTCCAAAGTCGCATACCTTCTAGGTCCTTTTATTATGATTAAAAAGAATGTATTTGAGGATATTGGAGCATTCGAAGGTGTGCGCGACGCGATACAAGAAGACAAGGTTTTAGGAGAACATCTAAAGTACGGCGGATTCAAAGTCAGAATCATAAAAGCCTATGACTTGATATCAGCGCTTTGGTCAAGAGACGCCTATACTTTATGGTATGGTATTGAAAGGACCTTGGCTCCCATCATAAAGGATAATGCCCTAAAGGTATTATGGAATTTATTGATATTGTTTTTTATGGCATTGCTACCTTTTCTATCGCTTCCTTATACGATCTGGTTAACTGCCATTGGCGGCGGACAGATATTATTATTTGGCGGCCAGAGCCTTTCTTATGGCCTCTTCCTTTTTTACCTTAACTCATCATGTTGTACAATAATAGTCGTGGCTATAGCAGCAAAGAACATAGCAAGATACAAGATTAGTCCTCTTTATTCTGCATTTGCCGCGCTGTCTTCCTTCTTCTTAATTATTGCCTATGTAAATGCGCTCCTCAAATTTGGTTTGAATCATCAAAAACAAATACCTTGGAGAGGACGAAAGACTCAAGCATGATGTAGCATGAATGCATCGTGTAATTTATGATATAAAAACCAGATGCTATATCCTATGTATTTGTCTAGCAACTATTGAATGGAACAAGCTATCAGGAATGATAGGCCGTAACCTAACTGCCAGTTTCTCTTTAGTTGAGCCTATAATGTATCTATATTTTGGATTAGGTGATGACAGTGCATTGTATATCACATCCGCAACAACACCTGCTTTTAGTCCACTATATTTCTGTTTGTTAAAGTATTTTTTATAAGGCGTAATGAACCGCGATTCTTTATTATTGTCATTTTTCTCTGTAATCACGGCTTGGAGCTTTGATTTGAGCACGTCATAAATGTCTGTTTCAATTACTCCAGGGTTAACAATTATAATTTTAATATTTGTATTCCAGAGTTCCATTCTAAGGGAACTCGATATCGCTTCTAATGCATGTTTTGTTGCAGAATACGCTCCGATTAGAGGTAGCGAAATCAATCCTGCAATCGAGCTTACATTTATGATTCTTCCACCCAATGCTGTGTCAGTTCTATTCCCTTTCAGCATTATTGGAAGTAGTACCTTGGTAAATCCCACATGTCCAAAGAAATTTGTTTCAAATTGGTCTCTTAGATTATTCATTGTTATGTCCTCAACTGCCCCCGGTTCTACGTAACCTGCATTATTTACAAGACCAGAAATTGTATTGTCTTTTGCCTTTGAAACGATATCACTCACCGTTTGTTGAAAAGATTCAGGTCTGGCAATATTGAATTGTATTGGAATGAAAAGATCTTCTTTGTAAGCTATTGACAGCGGATCTGATGGAGGATAGGGTTCTGAAATGGTACGATGATATCTTCTTGCTAATCCAAAAACTTGGTAGCCAGATTTTACCAATTTGATGGCAGTGGCCATTCCTATTCCGCTAGAAGCGCCAGTTATGATAACTACTTTTCTTGATTTAGTTTTCAAACTTACTACTATGTATTACTACTATGTAACAACAATATTATTACTACTATGTATTACATACCGTCCAAAAGCTTCTCATTTTATTTGTAGTTTGCCAATTACGAGCATTTATTGTAATTATTGTTGAGTACAGTACGGGTGAATTTGATATTGTGGATTTGGTCAAAAGATGGGTCGCCGATGTGATCAATATTGTTGAACAGTATTTTATCAGCTACACCATACTTGTTATCACATAATGCTCTTGATGTGAAGGGTGTCTTTATTGACATCCAGTAAAGCGTTCAATATATCGATAACTGGCCGTCGTAATTGACTAATTAGTTATTAATACATAACAGCAGTTATAAGCACCATATGAAATCTGTCGATATACCGTCATACGAAAGGATTGCGTTTATAGCATATAATATAGGAGTGTACGAATCAATTCAAAAGTTTGGCGCCCTTATAACTAGCGGCAAAATCGTTGGCAGCATTGATGCATCCAAAGTAGCAGAATTATTATCCCAGACTAATGCTTTTTACGACGCAGAAATGATATCACAGCTAATCAATGCAATGCTGCTTCATAGCAGGAATCAGACAATAGGCAAGGTTACAGCAGCTGAGGTAAGATATGTGATGGACCAATTAAAAGCCGCAGGTGTTTCTATCCAATGATACAGACCAGCATAAATGGCAAATCGTTTGTGGATTACATTATTCTAACCTGTATTCCAACAAACGCAGTGATAGTAGATTTAGACTTCATCAGTCGCAGCCTAAAAGTTTTAGTGTTAAGTGTGAATGTCGACAAATTTACTTAATATATTCGCATGAGGGTCTACATCTACGTGGATTTGCTAAAGTCCCATGCTGAGAAAAATTTTGGTGCAAGTTCGATCACAACCTCAGTTCCTTTCTTGGTATTTTCAGTTATCATCTTGGCGAGAGGATGTTCAAGAGTACCCAAATACTTCATGTTTATCTTATTTACTATAGAAAGATTCCGCTGTACATCTTCAGATATCCTTGCTACAGCCTTTCCTTTTACTCCTCTGTACGGGTATTTCTCATCATCGATCGAAAAGTAAATCTTATCTGGATTTCTCTGTATATTGTGAATCTTCTTTGTCGTTTTTTGAGTACCTACGTATATCTTGCCTGTATCCTGCTCATAAAGGAACCATAGAGGTTGGATTGTTGGATATCCTTTTTCGTCGACAGTAGCTACTTGGATATTGAGTTTGCTTTCGAGAAAGTTATTTACTTCCGCCTCAGTAACAGGTCTTGCCATGCCCGGAATAGATTGTATGACTTTCAATACACGCAGTACGTGACTTATTGATATAAATATTGGTTCATAGTAAAATGCGTGCACATTAGCATACGTCTGCCAAAATATGCATTCCACCAATTTCGTTGATTGTCACAGTTAAATATGTTAGTAAATATGCTTCATTTTCATCCCAAGCTGTTTGATTTTATTATTTTTATATCATGTTAAGGACCTAAGTCAGGGATTTTTTTTATTAACTAATCATATTACATTTGTCACCAAGAAGTAAAATCCGTACGATATAAGAATGGCATTTATAAAAATCAAAAATAACCCGTATGATCTCATTTTGGCTATGGACCATCCTTTTGAAATTAAATAAGCCGTAAGTGTTAACCATGCATAATCCATCCATACGTGAAACAAAAATAAAACAAGAATACCTTCAATGATGCCAAAAAGGTTAATCGAATCGGATATTAATTTTATACCTACTGTTAGCCACCATATCACAAAAAAAGGATTCATGGCAGTAAAGATCATACCTACCATTAGCTGTCCCAGATTTACCCTCCTGCTTATTTTGTCCAAAAGCAAAAAGTAATTACTTGCATAACCTATATCCTGCTTTTTGTTTTTGTTGCTTTTGTTTATTAAATCCGTATTATATCCAACCCTTCTAGTCATATTCAATATTTGTGCTGCAGCGAAGAATATTATGGCGATACCTCCTATCATTCCCACCATTCTTAGGGCAACTGGTCCCGCTGTAAAAGAAGAAAGTCCAAAGAGGCTGAAAGATAGTAAAATAATTAAAAATAGTTCTGCTATCATATGCCCATTTGCAATTTTAATTCCTGCATAATAGCCCTGCTTGCTTCCGTAAATTAGATTAGCTAAAAAAAGAGGACCCGGAGATAGCACACCGGAAGTAGATAGAACGATCACTTCGCCTGCAAACTCTAGTATTTCCATATTATCTGCTGCCACGTCCTACCATATCATTCTGAAACTTCTCCACTATCTTTGGAAAATGGTTTTGCATATTTCTCTATAACTGATTTGTATTGAGGGTACTGCCTCTTCAGCGTCTGCAACTGTCCTATTTCCCAGTCACGGTAATCGAATCCAGGTGAAACAGTACAGCCAACCAAGCTATAAGATTCATGATCAATAACAGATGCTGCAAACCATGATCCTGACTTTATCACGGCCTGAAATGTCTCATTGTTATCGATATTTGATCCTAATTTAATCTCTATAAGACTTATCTTGTCCTCTTGTTCTTCTATTATATGCAATGATAAAGTGCTGCCAGCATAAAAATGCCATATTTCATCTGATTTAATTCTATGGAAAAAAGAAAATTGATCTCCAATGAGCAGATAATAAATTGCAGTACAAACAGAGCGTGATCCGTCATATTCTGGCAAATTTACATACCTCTTGGATCTGTATATCTCAGTAAAAAAGCCCCCTTCCGGATGTTGCCTGAGGTCAAGTTTTTTGATCCAGTATTTTGCCTGTTCATTCAAGGCCTAGCATATTACTCTGTGATTATAATTAAATAAATCTGCTGTCCAGAAAGCATTATAATTGTTAAGTATACTTTCAATAAGCCCTCAATGATCTATGAAATAGAATTGTGATGCTATTTAGATTATGAGATATTTATTATTATAATTTAGATTTTTATTGGTATTCTATAATTACAATAGATCTATAACAACAGGTGCCACATACATATTGCAATCTAGTTCGATCAAGCGATGGAATAAGCGAGGTAGTCTATGTATGTTTCCTTCACAGTAGTCTGAACGAATCTATCACGTAAAAGGCAGTCTGGACGTATTTAGAATATTCGGATGGTTGTGCAGTATATCTAATATGGTATATTTTGCCATCTACTATAGACCAAACTAAGAGTGTTTTAGTGTAGTTTTGGATAGCATCCACGTTTGTTCCATTCAAAAAAACTATCTCATGTCCTAACTGACCTGAAAGTAAATATGGCTTTGACTCAATGATTTTAAAGAAGTTTCCAACCTTCGTATTTTGAACTGATTTGATAGTATTAATTTCACTTGAGGAATATTGCTCTAATGTAAGATTTGAGTTGGAGTAAGAGGTCAAATTGGTAATAGTGAATGTAATAAAAGCACTATTACCCGGTGCCCGGAAAATTATAATAAAATCATTGTCGGTAATATTCCAATTATAAGGATATGATAATTTGAATCCTAGTATTGGTTTTTCTAGTGTTAAAAATTGCTTTGGTTCTAGTGTTGTTGTTTGGGCTATGGCGTTTGATTTTCCGCCATTATTGACTGAAGTTGAGAGTAACACCGGTGATGATAGAATAATAATGGATAGGAGATATCTTCTAGGAAGGAAATATATTTCAGCTTTCATGCTATAAATTATGGCATCTACTATCTGACGGTATAACTATATTTCTATGCTTTCTGAATAGGTATGACCGATAATGAATTGGAGAATTAATTACCAGTACCCACGTTGTTGGAATAACACCTAGAATGACACTGTAAGTCTATTAGATACCAATTTTTATGCCGATTCTGCTAGGTTTTTATTCGTATACTTGATTATGAAAGAATTATTCATATTCTCGTTTCATATTCCTTTTATTATTGGCAAAAAAATAGATATTTAAGGAGACCGTGAAATGAGTCATGAATAAACTGACGGTCAAGACAAGTATCTTTGTAATAATGGTAATTACGATTATGACATTTGGTTCTTCTGTTTCATGCCCTCTCATCGCAGCTGCCTCATCACAATCATTAATCGATCATCAAAAAGCGTCTGTCAAAAAACAAGAGAGTCACAGCGATGCTAATGATGCTGATAGCTCTAATGATAATGGTAAAGCTGACAGCAACCATAATGGTGATAGGTTTGATGGCAACTCACAACAGGGTTCTTCTGATGCAAGTAGTAACGGCGGTAGTAGCACGCGTAACTCAGACGATATAAATTCCGATAATTCTGACAATACAGGAGATATTGGGAATAATATAGCCGCATCAAATAAACGATGTGACCAACGCTCAGGCTGTAATGGCCAGCAAGACCCGAGCGATACCGATAATCCAATAGGGACGAGTGCTACAAATCAAGGCAACACGCCATTCGTTTTATCCCTACCATTTCCATAATGATGGCTAACATTCTGGAATTCGATATATTACGCTTTTTAACGTAGCCATTATATCTATCTATTAAATACACTATGAAATCACGAGTAAGAATGTGAAGTTTCTAATTCCTAAGAAACAGGAGATATATTCATTACGATAACAAATGTCTGATTTGAATCAATACTGCTGGTATGTTATTAAGAGATGATACGATAATGGTGTTCTTCATGCATTTGGCGTCCCCGGAGATTTTTTGCTTGAATTCTATAAAGAGTTGATCCAATCAAACAAACTATATGTTATCAATACTGTGATGAACAAGGAGCAGCATTTGCAGCAGATTCATATGTTCGTATCAGCGGATTAGGTGCTATCTGTGTAAGATATTGTGTAGATGGGCTAAGCAGCGCGCTACAGTTTAGCAGAAGCAATCAATCATAACGCAAGAAAGAGTATCATGATGATGGTGATGGTGATGATGACAGCAGTGATAGCAGAGCGGTAGCCAAATTACTGCTGCTACTACTCCCGTGGGCAGATAATCAGCATTTTGATTTGGTCAAAGTCATATAGGACAGGACAGTAGTTAATGAGGAGTAAGGCGGTAGGCAACAGTATTCTAGAGATATGTTCTACCATAACGACAATAGACATCTTTTGAAAGGAGTGAATACTAAAGCAATCCTATCTATATGTCTGACAACACAGGATTATTCAATGCAATTATCTCTCTGTGATTCATATATGCAACATCAATACTTGTCAACTGGTCATTACGCCACGTATTTTTAGCTCCGCCCCAGGTGTGCACCATATTATATCGCTCTCCTTGACCGGTATGCGTAAATTCAAAGTACTTCTTCCACCCATCATTCTTTGGTAGACCAGTAGTCAAATCAATCGGATCTTCATTGAAGTATGTAACAATATCACGTGCACTTTGGTCTGGCCTTACCATACTTACTACTTTGCAGCCAAACCACCTGTCACCTAAAGATTTGTAGGTATTGTATAATTTAACATCATTACCAAACTCGTAATGTGGATGAGTATATTCAAAAGTAATTAGATTATTTTTATCATTGTTATAATACCAATTTACATTCCAACAAGAAGCCTCATCATTTTGTGGAAACCCGCCCTTATGTTCTCCACCACCAAGCTTTGCCGATATAGCATTTGTGGGATCTAAAATCTTGTTTGGTCGGCAGATATACGTCCATTCGCCATTTTTAAGATCTTCTGGATGTGTTAACCATCCCATCTCTTGGGCTCCATCTATCCATGTATATCTCTGCTGATCGGCATCGTTTTTACTTTCTGTAAACGCATGAAGACGTACTGTATTGCTTCCTTCTCCTGTACCTGGATTATGACTGGTAAATCTAATGAATTTGACACCATTTTCTTGCCCAAGTTGAAATCCGCCTGTATCAGTTACATCTAATTTTATGTCATTAGATGGAATTACAGTTGCGTTAAATGAATATGAATATCCACCTGGCTTCGGTGCTGCCATCATAAGTATGCCATCTTCATCTAATAATCCTGCTATTGGTGCTGTTGATGCTGATACTGATGTCCAACCTTGTGAGGGTGGAAGATTTATTGAGGGTGGTGTAGTGATTCCTACCCATCCTGATCCTCCTGCAGCAGTAGCATTTCCAAATAAACTACTAACAAACCCAGCGCGATATGCAAAATATCCTATAGTCCCAGCTCCTAACAGTCTCAGAAATTGCAAACGAGATATTTTCTTTCTTCCTTGTCTGTTATCTTGCATATTTTTGCCCTCGCATGAACATAGAGATAATAAATAAATGTAACTCTTAAATTTTTTACATGTACTCTTATAGAAAATATTAGTTTTATTTACATACTATGGGAATATCGTTATTTATGGGCATATAAATAGAATTTTCTTATATCATTCCTAATTAAATTAGCCTATGAAGGCTGCCTCGTATCTGGCAGTTCCCCAGATTTAGAGGTGACGGTACGAGATAATGAAACGGTGCTTCTTGACCTTCCAGCATCATATGACGCAATTCTGTGGATTATTAATGTTAGATAACCAAGTTAACGAAGACTGTCGATGGCTGACCACGAAGAAATATTTTGCCTATGAGCCGCGCAAAAGCAGCATCTGAATGATAGATTAGCGCTTAATTAATTCTTGTATATAGTGGTTCAGAAAAATTATGGCATTATTTGACTAGTAGCAGTATTGTAGCAAGTTTTCATGATCTCACTGCCACTATGATCACTGAGAAAGATTAAATGCATTTTGCCGCTATTGCAACTATGTTTATTCGATACTCTAATGTACTCTTTTACCTAATATTTCAGTAAGCCGTTGCAATGCTGGTGAAGCATCATTAATATCCAAATGTACATCCAGTATGCATAGCTCTTTAGAATAAATATTCACAGCAACCGATAGAGACTTTTCCAATTGACCTTCTGTTTCTATCATAAAACCTCTTCCGTGACCTATTATCTCAGGAATGCGATAATAATTCCAAGGTAATATGTCATTAAACGGTCCATCAAGCATCGGTCGTTCTGTTCCATATCCATTATTGTTCAATACAATTACGATGGGATTCAAGGCAAATCTGCTGATGGTAGATATCTCCATACCGGTCATTTGAAAAGCACCATCTCCCACTACTACAATGGGGCGAAGTTTAGGATTGGCTAGTTGAGCTCCAATAGCCGCAGGAACGGCAAAACCCATTGAACAATAATAAGCAGGAGATAAAAATTCTGTTTGGCCATGGATAGTTAAATCAAGAGCACCAAATAAGGAATCACCTACATCTGCTATTACGATAACATTATCGGTTATAGATAAGTTAAGACATTCAAACAAACGTTTTATAGTTATCCTTTCGTTTTTTATAGCTGCAAAATCTAGCGTCTTATTGTTGACGTTAGCATGATAAAGACTATTATAGTCATTATTCCGCCGTACGTCATTTATATCCTGATTTTGTTTTCCCATTGTCGTAGCATTTTTTCTTCCCAATGGTGCTTCTATTAAACTAGTGAGAAAATCTTGCAATAGGACATTTTCAAAGTTATGATGTTTGATGGACAATTTTTCACTAGTAACATATATGCTCTTAGATTGTTCTATTGGCGTAGGGGAAATACTAAAGTCAATATCCGTCATCAAAGCTCCAAGTAAAATCAAACAGTCACTGGATTCAACATAGTCTCTTACTGATTGATGCCCCATGGCGCCTTCATATAGCCCCAGAAACAACGGATGGTCCTCGCTTATTACTGATTTACTTAAGACTGTTGATACCACAGGAATGTTTGTATTTCCAACTAACTGGAGCAGTTCATTCTGTAATCCAAACCGGTGCAATTCTACTCCTGCAACAATGACTGGCTGCTTTGAAGAATTTATCATTTCCGTCGCTTCTCCTAAAGCTTCTTGCAAAGAATCCATGTCGCTTTCGTATTTTACTTCTTGCTTGACGCGTTTGGATTTGGAATATATAGGATAGCTAGAGTGAGAAGAAGCAATGGATATTGGTTCCGCAACCTTATCTCTTGGTAACTCGATATATACTGGTCTTTTATATCGGATAGCAGACGAGAGCACTCGGTCTATATCTTGGGCTGCTGTCCGTGGGTCATCTATCAGGACAGAATCAACAGTTACATGTTCAAAAATCTTCTGCTGGGTATCAAAGTCTCGTACCTTATGATGGAGAAGGGGATTTTTTTGACGTTCCTTTATTCCTGGTGCACCAGATATCACTACAAGAGGAGATTTTTCAGCGAATGCTTGAGCGGTGGCATTAACAACTTTCAGACCGCCTACACAATATGTTACACAGATAGCACCTAATCCGCTGATACGAGCATATGAATCTGCTGCAAACGCTGCTCCTTGTTCATCACACGTATTAATTACCTTTAGTTTATTTGAATCATTTAGCTGTTGATAGAATCCGAGCACGAAATCTCCGGGAACGCCAAATACATGACGAACACCATGGTCATATAACCTTTGAATGAGATACCCACTTACACTTTGACTAAACTCCAACATATGCAAGCTAGTCAATATTAGATCTCTTTAATAAGAATTCAAATTTGCATTAATTCTCCCATTTTTGGCAGTTTATATCTGTAATGATGCTCGAAATATACTAGCGCTATTTCGGTCGAACAAAATATCCTTTTCAAACTCCAGAAAATCTTCAACAATTGAAGAAAAAATCCAGTGGATCTGTTTCTGTCGTTATCACGCAGACAGTACATTTTTCAGTATAGTAGAAGATTGTTCTATTGCCCCTCGCGCGGCTGGAGTTTCACTAATTGGATTCAACATTACGAAATCGTGTATAGTACCATGATATCGGACGGCTCGTACTTCAACGCCTGCATCTATGAGTTTGTGAGCATATGCCTCTCCTTCATCGCGCAATACATCGAATTCTCCGTTGATAACAAGTGCTGGTGGTAAGCTCTTAAGGTCTTCAACTGAGGCTTGTAATGGAGACACAGTCGGCTCTTTTGGATTCGTTTGATCTGATGTATAATTCTTCCAGAACCATTTCATGGCTTCACGGGTTAGAAAGTAACCGTCTTGATATGCTTTGTAGGATGGCGTGTCGAAATTGGCATCTGTAACAGGATAAAAAAGCACTTGAAATTTAATTTCCGGTTTGCGTTCTCTTTTTTTTGCAAGCAGTGTCACAGCGCTAGCCATATTCCCGCCTACACTGTCGCCAGCTACTGCTAGACGTGAAGGATCAACATTGATGGTTCGGCCATTTTCAGCGACCCATTCTGTGGCAGCATAGGCCTGTTCAACAGGAATTGGATACTTTGCCTCCGGGGAGTTTGTGTAGTTGACAAATACGATTGATGCATTCGTTCCATTCGCAAGTTCTCTTACCAGTCGATCGTGAGTATCTATACCTCCTAAAACCCACCCTCCACCATGAAAGTACATCACAACAGGTAAAATCTCCTTGTGACTGTTTGGGGGTCTTACTATCCGAACTGAAATATGCCCAGTTGGACCGCCGGGAATATTTCGATTCTCCACCTCAGCTGGAAGCTTTTTGACGTCGCCAGCCTGGAGACCAGACAATACAGCACGAGCTTCCTCTGGTGTTAATTTATAAATTGGCGGGCCAGGGTTTTGCTGTAGACTTTCAAGAAACGCTCTTGTCTTTTGTTCAACTCCTGTGTAATCATATTTTGCTGGCACATTTTCTATTTAGTCATGGTCCTCTATAACTGTACTTGAGAGTCTATCATATAATACTTAAATTAATGATATTTAGTACCGTTGGCTGGATATTATGGAAAATTAATTATTAGATTCTCCAACATAGAATTCAGAATATAGTAAATATAATACTAACCGACATTAACTGACAACGAACTGCTGCGACGCAATAATGTTTTTTAATACAATTAATCAGTCAAGTGTGTGCATGCATCATTTATTACTTTTGATAAAACGAACCATTATACTACCGATCAATATAACTAAGCCTCCTATCAAAATAGCAAACCCGTTTACAGTCCATTGAGGATTGCCGTACATGAACGAAGACGGTGGTCCGACCACGGAATTACTCTGTGCTACAAATATTATTCCTACCACCATAGTAGTTATTCCGATTATTATCGAGGTCTTGACTACAACAGGTGTTCTCATTGCGAATATTTACTATTTACTATTATTACTATTATTGTGGAAAATTATTAACTAGCCAATTATGGAATTACAGAAACAGCAGGACTGTTTATTAGAATATTTGTAGGAGTTATCGACAGCTCGTGATTCCTTTCAGCTGCCAGTATTTCGCTAACAGATTTTAATTCTCTGACAGTATTGGGTATATGATTTTTTGTGGCATTATTATTATAGTTCCATTTTACAAAGTTTAATTGAACTATTGGAGTATAGCCTTTGTCCACTGGCAATTTACTTGCAACGGGTAGTTGAAATCCAAATGCTCCTTGTCCCTTAACACCATTTAAGAATTCATAGCCTTGTTGACGAGACGATTCTGGAATAAGAGCTAGAGAAGGAGAAAAATTCACTTTAAATCTCAGGTTGCGGCTTATTTCAAGGGCAGTTGAGTTATCTGACGCATCAGTTGCAATAAAATACGCTAACTTTCCGTTGACATATCCTCTTGACAAAGGCAAGGATATTGATGCTGGGATTGGTGATATATTGCCTGTGTAGTTAGCGTTCTTGCTAGACGGTATGTTCGTGGCGCGGCTAGTATTAGCGCTTAATGATGCATAAAATACACTATTTTGCTTTTGAGCAATCGCAATATTGTTGTTGTTATTATTGTTAACCACACAGTTACAAATACTTAATAGTAGCATCGATATGCTTGGGATTAAAAAGAGCAATGTTAGCAATTTAGATCTACAGAACAAAACTCTTATCATGTTATTATCATAACGTATTCTGGTAGACAAATAGATAAGGGCATCTCTATAATATTCTATGGAGAACCAGGTCAGTATCTTCCTTGCTTATCAATTAATTCGGTATTAATGAATACAAATTGAGACTATCTAATAAAAGAATGCTTGCTTTAACAGGGAAGATTGGGACAATCCAAAAAAAGAAGAGGGCTACTACTTTTCTGCCATTACGTTGTTCTGCTGTGCGAATCCCTGCTCATAGCCTTTGCAATAGTCAATCGAATCTTGCCCAGAAAGATTATCAGGTGATTCGCAGTCAACATCGTCAGATGTCATAGTAGACGGTGCTGCCATTGTCCTTTGCTCCGAATTTGTAACTGGACTAGAGGATACTTCTTTAGCATCTGCTTCTCCTTGATTTAGACCCTTGTTGAATACCGATTCATTGCCTATCGCCTGTGATACCAAGGTACCACCATTGTCATTTGAGGACATCTGACTTGAGCTTAGTGTGTTGGAAGATATACTTCCTTTAGGAGTTTGATTTGGTGCCAGCTCTACAATCGAACCGCTAATATACGTAGCTGAACCTCCGTTCATTCTCATGGTGTCTTGAGCTTTCGCTGGACCTATTAGCTCTCCATTCATTCCTATTGGACCCTTTATCGAACCTCCGTTACAGTGTCCTGGCAATGTATCGTCTAAGCTTGCATATTTTATCCAGGGTCCTTTTCCTCCACCAGTAAAGTCATACCAAAATTCCACGTGAACTCCGTTTGGAATTCTCCATTGTGCAGTCTTTATACCAATTGGTTTTCCTTGCGGCATTGGTGGAACATCCCCGTGTTGATAGCCACTACATGAATGGTATTGTGGATGA
>DATFDI010000171.1:0-16142 GCA_035252175.1 Nitrososphaeraceae archaeon | reverse complement strand
ATTCTAGAACCAAGAGAAGGAATTGGAGGACATTGTTTACCAAAAGATACTCGCATGTTCTTACAATCTTCCAAATCTATAAAGAGTAAAATATTAACAGCTGCTGTGGAAGTGGATCAAGATTATAGGAGATATAGGCAGGGAAGGGGGAATAAATCCATATTATCGACATCTTTGTCACAACCTTCTTCCAATTTTATAGAAGACAGTACTCAAGCTGAAAAATAATAATAATTGATGAGTGTATGAGAAATTATGCACGAGAGACAATCTGTATTGGTATTTGGTGCTCATCCTGATGATATAGAAATTGGCATGGGCGGTACAGTAGCAAAACTAAATGGCATGGGCTATAACGTTAACCTGGTAGTCGCTACTCTTCCAAATTTTGTTAAGACAGACACAAAGGAGCAACGACGAATGGAAGCAGTAATGTCTGCAAAGGTCATGGGATCAAATCAACCAGAATTCTTGGATCTATCAGCTGATGAAATTGTCTTTGGTCGCAAATTTGTTACACTGATAGATGGAATCATTCATAAACATAGACCTGAAGCAGTCTTTACTCAGTGGATAGGGGATTCACATCAAGACCATCAGGCTCTTACTAGGGCAGTAATATCTGCTTCACGTGACTTAAATAACTTGTTTATGTATGAAACAACGATACCTGGAGGAGTTACTGAAAGTGCTTTTAGGCCTCAGATGTATGTTGATATCAGTGAAACAATAGATGCCAAGAAAAATGCACTTAATTGCTTTGATTCCCAAAAAATTCGCTGTGGTGATCTATGGATCGACGCAATAGTTGGAAGAAGCATGTATAGGGGCTATCAAATTAATACAAAACATGCAGAGGCATTTGAAGCAATCAAAATTACCAAATGGTAAGTGTTAGATCATCCCATCACGCTATAATGAATACCAGAATTTTTCTTTTCATATTCTGTGATCTGAGACTCAAATTGTAAGGTCGTTTCTATTTCATCCAGGCCTTGAAGCAACGCCATTTTTCTGTAGCTATCTATTTCAAAATGCATGACCTTAGAGCAAGCTTTTACCAGCTGATTGGATAAATCAATTTCCACTTGTATATTTGCCGAATTTCGGAACAAATATTCAATTTCTTCATGGTTCAAACTAATGGGCAAAAGTCCATTCTTGAAGCAATTGTTATAGAAAATATCAGCAAATGACTCTGCGATTATTGCCTTAAATCCATAATCCATTATAGCCCAGGCAGCATGTTCTCTTGAACTTCCACTTCCAAAATTATCTCTTGTAAGTAATATTTGTCGTCCCGCATATTTTGGATCATTTAGCACAAACTCTCTCCTCTGATTCCCGTCTCTATCAACTCTTAGATCATAAAATAGGTATTTTCCAAAATTGGTTCTCTGAACTAATTTGAGAAACTGTTTTGGTATTATTTGATCTGTATCTATATTAGACCTGTCAAGAGGAGTTACTTTGCTCTTGATATTTCTAAATACTTCCAACTTATTATCACCATTCTTTATAACCATTCTCTTACATCTATAAAGTGGCCCTCAATTGCAGCCGCCGCCGCCATGATAGGGCTGACTAAATGAGTTCTTCCTCCACTGCCCTGACGTCCTTCAAAGTTACGGTTTGAAGTACTTGCACAACGTTCACCAGGAGCAAGAATATCTGGATTCATTCCAAGACACATACTACAACCGGATTCACGCCATTCAAAGCCGGCAGTCTTAAAAATTTTGTCTAGCCCAAGTAGTTCTGCTTGCTTTTTTACTTGTTGTGAGCCTGGCACTACCATTGCTTTAACATTGTGCGACACGGTCTTTCCTTTCACAACAATTGCTGCTTCCATTAAGTCTTCTAATCTGGAGTTAGTGCACGAACCAATAAATACTCTGTCAATCCTGATGTCAGTAATAGGAGTTCCAGGTTTCAATGCCATGTATTCTAAAGCGCGTTGGGCTGCTTTTCTTTCATTTTGATTTCCCCTTGCAAAGTCATCAGGATAAGGGACTGTATCTGTAACGTCTACTACCATTGAAGGATTTGTACCCCAGCTGACCTGTGGTGCAAGCTCATTAACGTTAAATGTAATGACTTTGTCAAACTGTGCATTAGTATAATCCTTCAAATTCTCATGCCAAAAATCAACCATAGTTTCAAATTGTTTACCACTTGGAGCATATCTACGCCCTCTAATATAATCGAAGGTCTTTTTATCAGGATAAATAAGACCTGCTCTTGCTCCTGCTTCAATAGACATATTACAAATAGTCATTCTCTGTTCTACAGAAAGGTCAGAGATTGTTTCTCCTCTGTATTCTATAACCGTGCCTGTTCCACCGGTAGTTCCTATCTTTCGAATTACTGAAAGTATGATATCCTTAGCAGTAACAGCATGTATATTTCTGAGTCTTCCTGTAATGTTAATCGCAAAAGTTTTTGGTTTAAACATCCATAAACACTGAGTAGCTAAAACATGCTCTACTTCACTGGTCCCTATACCAAATGCAAGTGCACCGAATGCACCATGAGTAGAAGTGTGACTGTCCCCACAAACAATAGTGGTTCCAGGAAGAGTAATTCCTAGCTCAGGACCAATAACATGTACTATGCCTTGATTTGGACTGTTGATATCAAACAGTGTAATGCCAAATTCTCTGCAATTTTGCATTAATGTCTGAATCTGCATAGAAGAAATTTGATCAACTATAGGAAGTGATCTATCTGTTGTTGGTACATTATGATCCATCGTTGCAAATGTTAGATCCGGACGCCTGACTCTTCTACTGTTTAAACGCAATCCATCAAATGCTTGTGGAGATGTAACTTCGTGCAATAAGTGGCGGTCTATGTATATTAAAGATGGACCACCATTGTTACTGGCATCTCCATTTCTGACATGAACTATGTGATTGTCCCAGATCTTCTCAAATATTGTATTTGGCATAGCGTTGTTGCTTATTCTTAATTGGTTAATGACAGAAATATAATTATATGCCAAAGTCAGTCCTCATTGGCAATGCTTAAATTTAGTATTGAGCAAGGTATGCACAGTATATATGTATAATCAGAATAATAATGGTGGCTATCCAGAATATAATATTGCAGAGCAGATAAAGAAAGGAACTACAACATGTGCGCTAACATGTACAGATGGCGTAGTGTTAGCTGCTGATACACGAGCAAGTGCTGGTCTATTTATTGCTGATAGACACGTAATGAAAATTCAGAAGGTTGACAGACATCTTGGCATGACAATTGCAGGAGGTGTGGCAGATGCTCAAAATTTAGTAGATATTATGCGATACAATGCAAACATCTATAGGATATCTAACAGAGAGTTAATACCAGTCAAATCAGCAGCAAGACTTTGTTCTAATGTATTATTCAATCAGAGATACTTTCCTTACTATGTGCAGATTATTGTTGCAGGGTATGATAATAAAGCTGGTGGACAGATCTATAATATTGATCTATTTGGTTCAATGACAAGTGAAAAGTTTATTTCTACTGGCAGTGGTTCTCCAGTAGCTTATGGTTATCTTGAATCTGAATTTAAGGAAGGTTTAAGCGTAAATGATGCTTACAAAATAGCGATAAATGCAATTGCAGCAGCTATCCGAAGAAATGCGGGAACTGGTGATGATATTAATGCTGTCATCATAGACGCAGATGGTTATCGTGAATTATCTAAAGAAGTAAAACAGTCTGTTGGGGCAGTATATTAAATAGTTAATCCATTCACTTTAAAGCAGATAGTAATTCACGAACGGCATATTATTATTTCACTTTCAAATTTTTGTAAATCTAATATCCCGATAATGGTTAATCTGGTTGCACATTTGAATCAGAATATAATAATATATATCTACTTGATTCTTGCAATAATGCCTATTATGCATCTACTCAATAGTAGTTCTAACACTGATCTATTATTCTAGATATGATCTAATTTTGTTGTTACTTAATTTTTAACGATCCTCCGATCCTATTAAGACAATATTATGACAGCCTGTATTATTATGATGATGAATGTGACTAGGAATTTAATATTGTATATCTATTTTCTGCATCTAAAGTAATGTATGGTTTTTTTATTCTGCTGATAAATCCCAGTAGTTGGCATCTTTAAATTCATCCTTGGGTTTTCCTAATGACTTCCATTCTTTAAATGATCTTGAATATAGCTTGACATTCTTTATACCGGCCAACTTCAATGCATAGTATGTTAGGCCTGATAATGTTCCAGCACTACCACAATATGTAATGACTTCAGATTCAGTCGAAATTCCTCTGTTATCGAGTAATCTTTTAATTTCTTTAGAATCGCGAAGAATACTGCCATTGGCTAGTCCTATCATGGTATAAGGGATATTTTTAGCACCAGGGATATGTTCAGTCAAAAAATTCAAACGTTCTCTAGAATCTATCAATATTTTGTTCGGCTGTTCCTTTGCAACTTCTACATAAGATGCATCGGCATGAATACTATGATTTACATTTAGCGAATGTTGTGCTTTTGGAAAAGCATTGATCTTCTTTTCAACTTCTAGCCCACTATTTTTCCATTGGCTAAATGTCATTTCCAGCAATGCAGTATTATCATGACCAACATATTGAAAAGTCCAAGCTACTCGAGCCGCCAGCGCACCAAAAGTGTCATCATATACTACAACTGGCATTTTATCTGATATTCCTAGACTCTCTAAACATTCAATTATCTCTGATGGTGTATTCTTTGCTAATAATTGTGCAAGCGGTAGTGAAACTGCAGTTGGAATGTGTTCTCTTTCATACTCTTGCACCTTCCGCACATCTACTACACGAACTATCTTTTTTCTTATTAAAGTTCGTAAAGTATCTGCATCACATATTATCGATAACTGAAAATTGTTATTATTATCATTATAACGATTACTTTTAGCTATTATGTTATTTTCCATCTCCATAATCGAGTTTCATTTTTCGAGTTTGAGTTTTTGTTTTTTATTTGTAATAATTTTTATGCTGCGCATTCTCCTCTCGCAGTCTTTGCACTAAATTTTGTATCGGTACCATAATCAGTATATAACTCTGGATCCTGATCTATAGAAGGTAGTTGTGTAACTGGAGTAAGTATTGCCTTAATATTTTCAATATCCTTTACCCTTCCAGTTCCCTCTCCTTTCGTGATCATATTGATCCACTGGTTCAATGTCTCTGAACCACGCTTCTCTTGTTTGTATATTTCAATTATCTTATGAATTGTGTCTATTACGCGCTTTGCTGGTACGCGCATTATTGTTCTACCTAATTCTCCATGCTCTCCTGCACTCCCACCAAATAGCATTGTATATGTTGGAGCCATTGCACCACCTATTCTTGATGCACCACCAAAGAATCCAATCGTGGCTATTTCATGCTGTCCACAAGAATTTGGACAGCCGCTAATCTTGATTGTAGAATCTCTTAGGCTATCATCCTTATCAATCCCTAATTCTAGCAAGTTACGCTGTACCTCTTTTGCAAGTCTGTGTGAATTTGTGATTGCTAAATTACACGATGTAGTTCCAGAACACCCAACTGCTGATGCTATTGTTAATGCTCCTGGATTTGCTAGACCTATGGATGCTAGTTTATTATAGAATTCAGGTAGATCATTAGCTTTCACATAACGTATTGCAAAGTTCTGGTGTGGCGTGTTTCTAGCAGTACCCTCTACAGAAAAGTCACGAATTATACCAGCCAACACTCGGAGCTGATTTGCTGTGATATCGCCTGCTTCTAGCGTTACAAATATTGTAAAGTAGCCTTCTTGTTTTTGTGCAATGACATTAGTATGTAACCATCTTTCATAAGCCGGGCTTTCTAGATTAACTCGTTCATCTAAAATAGGTACTTTTATCATCCTATGTGTTTTTTTTGACAATCGTCTGTCATCTTCTTCTTTTGTAGGTTTAATGTCAAAAAGTCTCGCAGTAGATGCAGCAGTAGTCATTTCTACTATTGAACGCTCTTTAAGTACCATCCTTTGGAATTTATCCCAACCCATCTCATGTACTAAATAGCGCATTCTATTTCTGGCCATGTTTTCACGATTGCCATGTCTGTCAAATAGCCTGATGGTAGCCATACTAGTTGAAAGCAGTTTACTCTCGGGTGTAAATTCCTCTAATAGATGACCTATAAATGAGGCCGCACCAAGACCGCCTCCGAGATATACTTTAAACCCTTTCATGTCATCTTTGATTGAAGGTACCAAACCAATGTCTGCAATCCTTACTAGTCCATGTTTGTGGCAACAGGCAAAATTGATCTTGAACTTACGTGGGAGGTTCTGACACATGGGATTTCTGATAAAAAATTGTGCAATTGCTTTGGCATATGGAGTAGCATCAAACACTTCGTCTGGACATATACCGGCCATGTGGCTACACATCACATTTCTAACGGTGTTGCCACATGCCTCCCGTGTAGTAAGGCCTACTTCAACCAGGCCCCTCATTACTTCGCTAACGTCTTCAAGCTGTACCCAGTGAAGTTGAATATTCTGACGAGTAGAGACATGTGCTGAACCAATTGAGAAAGCTTCTGACAAACTAGCAATCTTATCAAGCTGCTCTGGGGTAATTTCACCACTTGGTATTTTGATTCTAACCATGCTGTAATTCATATGCAGTCTAGAACCATATGCACCATGTTGAAGTCTAAATCTACGGAAATCATCTTCTGATAATTTGCCCTGCCTGAAAAGTTTAACTTTTTGAGCGAAAATTTCAGTTTCCTCCTCTCTACCCCATTTATGGGTAGATTTTTGAGATGAAATATTGCTCTGTTTAGAGCTAGCATGAATGTTAGATTTCTTCAATATGATAATATTCCGGAGTACAAAACCTTATATCTCTTATGGAATGAGAGCTTGCTGGTATATATAAGTAAAAGCAGCGGCAAAAATTACCACATATTAATGGGATCTTGTATAAAAATAAGATACGCATGCCAACATGCGTATCTTAGACTTTTGACTAGAGTTCATTATGGCAAATCATGTGTTTTGTTATCTATTTCCTTAACCATCTTGCCTTTTGTCATGGGAATAATTTTGAGCCTTGCTCCGTGGAATTCCTTTTTCAATTGTTTGCCACCAAAAGCTCTATCTAGGAATATTGCTAGTGCGGCAATCTCTGAATGCGGTTGGTTTCCAATTGCAACATTATAATCGACTAGATTATACAAATCTCTTGGAACTTTTTCTGCACCAATAATTACAAGTATCTTGTCTTCTTTTCTTAGTAGATCTATAGTATCTTCTACATTGATACCATACATAGTTAAAAGGACCGTCTTTCCACCATCCTTCTTCCATTTCTTAATCATTTCTCTCCAATTTTTGATTATATCAATTACAAAATCAGATCCTCCGCCCCACCTTTGAACGACTCCTTCTAATGTTTCTTTTATAGAATTATCTACTTCTGTCATGTAGATTCTGTCACTACCAAATGCTCTGGATACTAAGGCTGCATGTGTAGTTATACGATCATCTCGCAATAACCTATGTCCTATTCTAAGAACTGATACTTTCACTACTATTCACTAAATTCATTTGTTCTTCTACTGCTTTCTTTCCATTCCAGTTATCATGAAAAACTAGCAAGAGTATCAAATTCTTTAATTGAGCAATGTTTAAGCCTGTCTTTGCTGACACTGACAAAACATGTTTTTTAGAATCCAAAATGCCAAGAAACGTAGACTTGTCAATAGCATTATCGTTGCTAATCAGATCTGCCTTGTTTAATAAGTATATAACCTTCGTCATCGGAACTTCCAGTTCATTCATTAGATTAATAGAGCTGTATAACTTCCTTGCTACATCATCTATTGGTTCACTTATATCAAGTACAAGCAAAATAAGGGCAGAATGAGCTAGCTCGTGCAAGGTCGATTTGAAAGCATCAATCATGTATGCCGGAAGCTTATTTATAAAACCCACTGTATCGGAGACCAGTATTTTCCTATGATTTAATATTAATGCTCTGGTGTATGTTGTTAATGTTGTAAACAACCCCTGTCCTGTGATTTTTGTTTCCCCTGTTAACATATTGAAAAGGGTTGTTTTTCCTGCTGAGGTATAGCCTGCAATCGAAACTGTAGGCAGGCCTGCTCTTATCCTCTGTTCTCTATGAAGAGATCTTCTCTTCTCCTCCTTTTGCAATTTTTTCTTTAGAAAAGCTGCTCGTTTATTGATATCAAGAAAATAAACATCAGCATCATACTTACCCATGCCAAAAAATCCTGGTTGTTCACCTTTTTTTGCAAGTCTTACTTTTTCTCTTGCTCTAACCATATCGTATTGAAGCTGTGCAAGTTTGATTTGAATTCTGGACTCTGCGGTACTTGCTCTACGTTCAAAGATCTCTAAAATTAGCCTTTCTCTATCAATAATTTCAACTTGGCAAAGAGTAGCTAAATTATACTGTTGTGTAGGCTTCATTACCTCATCGAAAATTAATACTTCTGGTTTTAATTGTCTGACTAGTTCTTTTACTTGTTCAGCCTTGCCAGCTCCAATACCATATTTAGATCTTGTTATATGTCGTTGGCTCACTATTTTTTCAATATTGTATCCTGCAGTACATGCCAGAGAAATTGCTTCCTTTATGGCATCTTCGTGTGGATATGTAATCAAGATGGCCTTTCTGTGATTTGAGATCATGTTATTCCTCTTCAATACTTACATACAATTTTACTCCCAGAAATCTCTCCAACTTTTTCGCAAGCATCTCATCAGGTTTTAATGAACCTATTTCAAATTTTCTTAATAACGATGCCTTTTCACTCATCTGTATTCCTAATTGTTCATGTGTCAGACCTTTTTTCATCCTAGCTTCTCTAATCAATTTCGCAAATTCAGGACTAAGTATTGTATCGTCTGTCATCTTAATCCTAGAGCCGGCACTTTTTGGAGTATGTTTATTGATAATTTTACTTTTAGGGGCCGCAGATGGCACATAGGGTTTCCCACGTCTGGAACATAGACTACAAACATTAAACACTGTGCCATCGATCAAAACCGCTCTTTTCATATCCATTATCTTACGACCGCACAGCTCACAAAATGATGACATATACAAGTATTCTTGATTAATGTAAATTTAGTCTTTTCTGGCTTCGAGCAACTACAATTGACTAATTTAGTGTAATATTTGAATTCAAAAGTCTTCATTTTATTTATACTATTGTATTTGATCATGATATTAGTGGCGAGTCACTAAGAACACAACTCATCCGAGATCAGTGTTTAGTGTTGAAATTATCATACAAAGAACAAACCTCACATCGCTAGATTATTGTTAAACCATGTGTGCTAGTATACGTACATAATATTCTTTCACTTATTGGTCCAGGTTAGTATCGATAATAGTACATTTAATATTCACATCTCTTTGACACCTATATATGTATTATTTTAGTAATATTGGTAAGAATTTGCTGAATCTGTGTATATTTAGGTTATATCCATAATGAGGCCTTTACCACTGAACTCAAAGGAGAAAGTATCTCATCATATTGATGCTATTTTTGGATCTAGCATCTCAGATATCCTAACAGAAAACCTTGAGTTTGAATATTCTAGAAGAACTGGAAGGATTAAAAGTATCCATATTGGAAAACACTTGTTTGCAACCCTGAGGACAGACGGTGGACTTGCTTTAACAATATTCGGAGCAACAGAATTGTTGAAGAAGAAGCAATTCAAAGAGAATTGTGTCATGCCACGCAAGGAGGCAATACCGTTTGTCAGCGAAGGTAGGTCACTATTCTGTAAACATGTAGAATGGTGTGGTTCAAATGTTAAAGTAGGATCCGATGTAGCAGTCATAGACGAAAATGACATTGTTATAGCAACAGGTAGGTCGCTGTTCGGATCCATCATGATGAAATGTTATCAAAAAGGAGTTGCCGTTAAGATCAGAGAAGGAATAAAAAGCCGATCAAATTAAATAAGCGCTATATGATGCGTGGCGGAAATCGCGAAATGAGGCGCATGTTAGATAAGATGGGCCTTGAAATGAAAGATCTTGGTAGTATTGAAGAGGTAATTATTAAAACAGATACGAAAGAACTGTATCTTATAAAGCCTCAGGTAATTGAAATGAAGGGAAAAGATAGTACTATCTTTCAAGTCGTGGCCACGAACGTCGAAGAGAAACAAAGAGATATCCCTGTATTTAAGGAAGAAGACGTCATTCTTGTTATGCAACAGGCAACTGTCTCAAAAGAAAAGGCGATTCAGGCACTAATAGATTCCAAAGGCGATATGGCACAAGCGATTTTAAATCTTACGACTTAAAAGAACCCATATTGCTTGAATAAAGAACCTTCAATAACTAAAGCAATCACCATCCAACTTGTAAATTCAACAAACAATTCAATATATGTACTACTAGGATTCTATTATTTAGCAAATATAGCATCTGCTAGAGGGTGACAAGGTTCGTGAATATGCTATCATGATGCCGGATTGTAAATTACTTGGATTAAAGGTAGGTTTAGATACCGTGGAATTTTCATCGAACTGATGCTATATGGTCCAATTCGCTTCTGAACATGGTACTAAGATATTATTGTCAATTTAATTTTTGTTTAGAATATGTGTATAAGATGCTATGAATTTGACAAAACAGGATTATTAAAAATATTATGAGCTTATTCAAAGCCACAAGCTTTTCATAAGGATTTAATGATGAAATGAAAGGTAATGAAATATCAGAGGTAGTAATGAGTTAAAACATAATACCTTGAAATTTAGGATAGCAAGAAAATTGGATAGAGATGACATTATGAGCTTCTGTAATGACACTTTTAGCTGGGGGATTATATTACCAAGATATGGGATTTATGGTATACAGATCGAAATGGTATACTATTTGTTGCAGATCCCGGTGAGGTAAGGGAGAGGAAGGAGAATAAGATACATAAAAGTGAAAGTAACCTCACAATTGCAGTTTCACACGTAGCATTATGCCAAAATAAAAGATTAATTTGGCTTGAGGGTAGAGTTTATCCAGCTTAGACGCAGTAAGGATTCTACTCATCTAATAGGAAAAATGCTTCTATATGGAAAGAATACACGATAAAGGTGATACTTTTTTTACTTCATTGGTCACCCTGTAATCGTAGGAGTTAACCATGAATCAATAAAAGCCGTGGCAATAACAGCAAATAACGTTATGAAAAGCGGTAGGTTATCATCTAGAAATACCTAAAATCCCATTCTGTATAGTAGGAAGTGTCCATATTGGTTTACTTCTAGATCTGTCATGGCAGAGTGTAGGAACGATGTCAGAGGTACGAACATTTGTAGTGTCTCAGATTTTTTTTCTCTTAATTGGGAGTATGCCAAATTAATGACAAAGGTGATTAGATGCTTTAAGGCTAGCACATCAACAGCATCGATATAGCCTATTTGAAACATATTATCATCATTTTTATTAATAATCATAAGCCCCTTTATTATTGAATGATCGTGATTAGTCGTGATGATTATCTTTCTATTATCAATTAGATTCTGCAAAATATCAGAATCTATATCGAGATGATACGATCTCCAAAAATCTACATAATTTGCCGCCGCTGCTCTAAATATCTCAGACTGCTTAAGATAACTACGTATTGTTTCCTTATCTTTCAATGTAGCAATTGTTGCTTGGCCAATATCCGGATGGTGTATTTTTATAGAACTATAACAATAAATCCATCTCGATGTCACTATAAAACCATTCTTATCCATCATGCCTTGTGAGGCGATATTCTTTACTGATACTAGACCAGCTGCTTCTTGAGCACCTTGTTCCTTACCATATTGTACCATTTTCTTTATCAATTCAGTTCCAATTGATCTGCGTCTGAAATTAGGATTAACTCTGACACCTTCTAACCACACTCTATTCATGTTTGGACAAAGATAAGCATGAGAAACCGCTGCTATAACCTCGTTTTCCTCTGCTATCATTAAATAACCATTAGGATCAGCGTACCATACATCCCACACCTCTTCGATGTAATCACCCCATTCAAACGTATTAGTACAGAATCTTAGAACACTATTTTTATCGGACTGCTCTGCTCGTCTGAACTTCAACTGCTATAACTATATCCCATACTAAACTACAGGGTAATAATACGTTTTTATAATTGCGTCTAAACCATTTTATTTGTCTTTACCAAATAACTGTTTGGTTAAGCAATTTGTTTTTTAGCTCTTTGTATCCAGTTCTTAATGTTACTTCTGTTACTCCAGATGCCTCGGCAATCTGTGCTTGAGTTTTATCCTCGCCAGTCTTCAAACAAGAAACATAAAGTACTGATGCAGCAAGCCCCATAGGATCTTTGCCAGCAGATATTTGTCTTTCTGAAACCTCTTTCATGATACTTATTGCTTGACGTTTAGTGTTTTCAGTCAGGTTACCTTTATTTGCAACTCTCGATATGCATTTCATAGGATCTACATTTGGAAATTTTAAATCAAGCTCAGATCCCATTTTTCTATAATTTCGTGCAATGTCTTTACGCCTGATATTGCCTACTGCAGCAATGTCTCTTAATGTATAAGGGATCCCAATTTCTCTACATGCAGCATAGACAGCAGCGGCCATAATCCCAGAAATTGTTCTTCCCCGAATTAATCCTCTATCTTGAACCTTTCTATAAATATATGCAGCTTTCTCTACTATTGCATTTGATAAAGCAAGTTTATCTTTTAGTATATTGAGTTCATTGAAAGCTTTCATGAGACTTCTGTCAGCCGGACTATGGCCATGTGACCTCAAATCCCACATCCTTAATCTTTGCATTCTAATGCGCATTTCTGCATCTAAAGGACGTCCGCTAGCATCTCTATCGTGCTTATCAATAATAGTTGAAAGCCCCATATCAGCAAATGCTATTGAGGTAGGAATTCCTGTCCTGCGTGTAAGATTTTCTTCTTCTATGTTGAAAGACAGCATTTCAGGCCTACTTATGTCTTGAACTTTATCAGAAATCACAGCTCCACAACTGCTACATATGATTTCCCCAGAGCTAGCATCCGTTACTATCCTATCATTTTTTTTGCAGATTGAACACACAAGTGCAATGGATGGCTGTTGTTGTGTTATTATTTTTGTCAGTTGCCTTCTAACACCTTAAGTAGTATTAGTAAAATAAGAATGTGTAAGATTCTAATGCATCCTCTAGCACTAATATGCAGTCATAGTGATTAGAATTTTATTTTTTATGTTGTGGGCAAATAAGGTACTTTTGAGGATATCGAAGTATCGTCAGATACATTTCAGTATTGACATGAAGTTAATACTTTGTGGCAATCTTAGTAATGGGACTTGTGATTTGCTGTACGTAGACTTAAGGGTGATAGACAATTATATCATGCGGCAAGCACATCTCGTAGCCATACAAGTTATCAAAACCTTAATGCGTTCAAGCATTCCTATAGTTTGGACTACATCGGGAGGTAGAATTTTATAAGAGGTCCAAATTCGGAGCATATGTGGGCTATGAGCGGTAATAGCAAATTCAATTTTGCTCTTTCAGATGCTGAATGGCAAATTGTTCTGGATTCTCTTAGCAATACTGTATTCAATGAGGATATAACAGAGGAATATAGAAAAAAGGCAAAAGAACTATTTCTAAAATTGCAGAAAGAACTACAAAAGACGTAAATTATATACAAATACTCTTATAACTATAATTTTTTGTATGTTATGCGTCACAAATATTCAATCTAAGAATGAGACAATTAGTCCCTTCCGTGAATATACAACACCCTGAACTAAGTAGAGCCATTAGCCATCTAAGATAATGATTAGAAGCTTTCAAGCAAGATCCACAGCAAAAGCTAATGATCTGTACCTGTTATAATCGTCCAGTAATATCTTTGCCAGGTGCCTGGTTATATCAGTAACACTAAGTAGACCGGCAATTCTGTTATCTTCCTCTAAAACTACTATTCTTTTGATCTTATTTTTTATCATCACCCTTGAAGCAGTATCTAATGAATCGTATGACATGATTGTTATAAGAGGAGATGACATGATTTCTTCTACTTTAATTCTACTAGCAGCAACATCCTTCATACAAACACGTTTAACCATATCGCGTTCGGTAATGATACCATGATATTGACCCTTTTTGTCAATTACAATTACCGATCCCACTTTCTTTTCCACCATAATATCAGCAACGTCTTGAGCAGTCTTTTCTGAATTGCTGGTTATTGTGACAACTTCACGTTGTGACATTATTTCGCTGACTGAGCTCATACTTTACTCATTATCTGATTCTTTATTTTATTTTTATGCAAAATCAGTAAATCTATTAAATCCTTTTACTCTTAAAACATCTTTTAAAATTCATTAACCATTATTGTTCTTTGCCGTTGTTATGCCATTTTATTTAAATCATTATAGCTATCATATGGATGAGAAATATAAGTCTGCTTTTAGCTACAGACCTCATCTTCTTTATAGTAATTGAAAAATCAGTCAGCTATACATCATAAAAATGATTTTTTGGTGAAGGCCTTAACAGTTTTTCTATACCTCATAATTAGCTAATCTTGGAAGGTAAATTAGTGCCGGAGGCGGGATTCGAGCCCGCGACCTTTCGATTATGAGTCGAACGCTCTAGCCAATCTGAGCTACCCCGGCAAGCTCAGTAGCGTTCATAGATAACAATTCTTTCTACAAGATAATATAATCTATTCAAACATGTGTTCTGTATATCCTTAGAGAGCATCCTTTATGTATGAAGACTATGTACATGTTTAGATAGTTCCTCTTTTGAGCTAAATGACAGTTCGCAATATGGACATCTTAGTTTATCTGAGGTAGTGTCACTCGTATAAACAATAGCCTTTGGATTGATTATACATACTGGTGTTCCATTAATAGCAATATCCGCTGTAGAAATGGTTGCCTTTTGAATTTTTTCAAAAATATCTTCTCTTGTTACCATTCCAAGGACGGCTGCATTTGAACTAATCATTATCTGCCTTATAAGGTGTTTGTCCATAATGGAAAGCGTTTCCTGAACTGTAGTCTTAGGGTCTACAGCTAACACTGGACTGTTCATAATCTCCCTAAGCTTTACTTTGGCTGGATTTCTGCCTCGAGACATTACCTTAAAGAGGATGTCTGTTTTGCTTACTATTCCTACTACCTCTCTGTTGTCATCGGATACAAGTATGCTTCGAGCATTTCTTTCTTTCATACCTTTAACTGCTTCGTTAGCAAACCTGTCACTTTCAAGGATAATTACATCTCTGTTTAATACAAGTTCAATTGGTGAAGTTAGAAATGATGCGATATTGCCTGAAACATCCGACAATTCCAAATGTTTTATTTATAGTTGATCTTTATAAGTATATGTATTGCTATATAGGATCCCAAAACTAGTCACTAATCATAGTTTCATGTCTATTTGTAGTCATTTATGACTATAGGCTAACCTTTCCAGAAATCATGTAATACTGGAGCATTAAACACTTAAAATACATCATGCATACGTTTAAAACAGATCCCTACCACGTGTCTTGCACGATAAGGTTTGTACGTTCTCGAGGGGATTTTTGTAATATCACTTAAATTTCATAATCTTCTATTGCTTGGTAGAAAGAATTCCAGATTACTGAAGAAGAAACAATCTATTCATTGGATTGAAAGACTATTGCAAACACCATTACAAGAACACAGGAAGTATTGCATCTGGAGAATTCTTGCACCTCATCTTACCAATGTAAAACATTTGTCATTTGGTAGTCCTATGATAAGATATACCACTGGTTAGAGAGATGCAATGAATTAAGGGATTGGATTTCGATCTTGCAACAAAGATAAATGATAGCTTTATCAGGGCAACCAATACAGGTTATTTACCAATTAGTTTTGACAATCCATTAAAAGAGCCTAGGACTTGGCTGATAACAACTGAATGTATAATATCATCAAGACGAACCATTTTATTTTACAATAATTTGTCCGTGCATGAATGGATGTAAAGTACAGCTATAATCAAAAGTACCTTGTTTATCAAATACATGTACAAAGGTATTTCCAGGACTGATAAGACTAGAATCAAACAATGTACCTACATCTCCATTT
>DATFDI010000170.1:0-54934 GCA_035252175.1 Nitrososphaeraceae archaeon | reverse complement strand
TGTTTGATGCAATGATCCGTCTACAAAATTATCCACTTCTACTGATGCAGCAATTGAACCTAGCATTATGACCATGATGTAGATCTTCTTTAGTCTTTGAATTTCTACTTCCTTTGGTATAAGTGCTGGCATTTGTGCCATTGTTTGTCTTCAACATCAATAAGTAATATAGTAATATATAAAGATGATATCTGGTATAATAACAAAAATCGTACACTATTCGGATCTAAAATCAAGTTCTCGAGAAATTTTTGAATGTTTCCGCATGATTATGATAACAATTGCACTGTCAATATAATTAGCACTGTTGATTATCATCCTTGATAATTACTACATTGCTCTCACGGTAGCGAGACACGAAGATTTTAGGATTAGTTACATTTCAGTTTATGTGTTCTGAAGGAATCAGATTTGCGATCTCCAGAACTTATGAGCCAATCATTCGAGCATAATCCTGAACGTTCAAATACCGTCACAGCTATTATTCGTAGTATAAACCCATGGCAGATTCGAAGATTACGGAAAAGAAATGCGTGTTATGTGAAGAGCTCATATGCACCAAGACTGAAGTAAGCATTTGTTCTTCGTGTCTGTCGCATGCTGACTGCTGCGTGGGCCTTGAACGTTTGCATATGAAATGAAGTTATTCCACCATTTTCAGTGTGTCAGTAAGTGTAATAATGCCTATTACATTGCCTCTTTCACTCACCAACACGCACCTTGCGAATCTGACCAGAGGTATGATAGCCTTGGCTGGAGTACAAAAATCAACAACAGGAGGAGGGGGTTCCATCACTAGCGAAATAACTGTATTGCGAATCTTATTTTCATCTTGTTCTACCATACCTTTTGCTAGTCCGTCTTCGCTTATTATGCCGACGACACGAGACCCATCAAACACCGGGATCTGACTTATGGAATTTTTTCTCATCTTTTCTATAGCAGAATGAAGTGTCTCGTGTTTTTGTACAGAAACAAGATTCATGCTACAAATATTTCCTGCCTTCATGGAAGACTTGCCTTCAAGTGAACTTAAGATTTCAAATATCTTCCTAGCTGTATCATAGCTCGGTTTGCATCTACCGGATTCTATTTGATTTATCATTGAGGTACTTATTCCGGTTAGTACTGCTAACTTCCTCTGTGTTATTCCTAATCTGATTCTGGCCTGCTTAATGTATTCGAGTCTCGGAAGCATTTTGACACCTTTTCTCTATACTTCAGATTAGCACGTGCATCATGATAACTATTACTGCTTTCTGCTACACATAACACTTATCGCTGGTGATAATTAGTGATAAGCGTCTTGTGACCTATCAATTGTTAGAGGTTGATAGCTTATATTATCTGCAGACCAAAGGTTCTTGCTATCCAAAACGATGAACACAAACGCTGCTAGCCAAACAAAGTGGGATTCTGTAAAAAGATACAGACTTACAAAAATGTTGAATGAATTATCAAGTATTACAGGTCATGGTACAGAGCTGGTGACTGTATATGTCCCTCCCCGGCGCCAGATTTTTGATGTTATATCTCAGTTACGCAATGAGGCTGGAACAGCCTCAAATATTAAATCCGATCTAACCAGAACTCACGTACAAGATGCTTTGAGCAGAACGATTGAACACCTAAAACTCTTTAAGGAGACACCCGATAACGGCATAGTGGTTTTCTGCGGTGCCATTCCATCTGGGAAAGGGATAGGAACAGAGAAAATCGAGCTTTATTCAGTGACTCCTCCTAAGCCGGTGCAGATTAATCTTTACCGCTGCGACGACCACTTCTGGACCGATCATCTAAAAGACATGATGAAAGATGATAAAGCAATGGGCATTTTGGCAGTTGATACACAGGAAGCAGGTCTAGGAATTCTGACAGGTGACAGATGGGAGGTTATCGACACGCTTACTTCAGGTGTAGCCGGCAAACATAGGCAGGGCGGTCAATCTGCGAGAAGATTTGAAAGGCTACGAGATAATGAGCTAAACGAATACTATCATCGAATTGCTGAACATTCACAAAAAATCTTCATTGATCAGTATAATGTCAAAGGGATCATCGTCGGCGGGCCGGGCCCGACCAAAGAAAATTTTCTAAAGGAAGAGTATCTGGATTACAGGTTGCAAAATAACGTTATTGCCACGCTAGATACGTCGTACTCGGGAGACGAGGGTGTACGAGAGATTATTGATAAAGTCAATGACACGGGCGTCATGGCTGAATACAGATTAATGGAAGAAAAAAAGATCGTAAAAAGATTTATGAGTGAAGTACACTCAGGGAGAGGGCTAGGAATTTATGGTTTGTCAGACGTAATCGGATCGCTTAGAAATGGTGTGGTGGAAATGGTTATCCTGACCGACGATATCAATTATCTAGCTTTCCAAGCAAAATGCAGAAGATGCGGGAATCTTCAAGAAAAATTCGTTGAAAAACGTGATTTGCAAAAACTAAAACAAGAAATTACATCTAGGCCATGTCCAGCATGCAATACAGTCGACTTGGAAAGCAGTGACATCGATATCGTTGACTACTTGGAGGAACTGGCCATAATGACGGGCGCCAAGCTCGAGGTAATATCAGCAAAGACAGAAGAAGGGGCTCAGTTAGCAAGTCTTGGAAGGGTAGGCGCGATACTTCGATTCAAACCTAGTGCTCATATTTGATCACAATTCAAATTCAACTTTGGATGTTCTTGGGATTATGCAGCCTATTGGGTCGCGATATTAACACCTGCATTCGAGCGTCAAATCATAAACTGTAGACTTGAACGCATAAAATAATTAGCCGCCCGATCTGGCTGAGGAATAGTTCCGTTGAGAATTGCTTCGGTTGATGCTTCTGTGTTTCTTGCAAATCGACAATAGATTATCTTGATTTTAGGGATTAATTACCCCTCTGCCAATTATCTTACCATCCTTTAACATTGTCAGTGCTTCCGTTGCTTGATTAAGCCTAAATCTTTCCGAAACGACAGGCTTGATCACTCCTCTTTTTGCTAACGATACTAGCTCTACCATTTCAGTGATACTTCCGGTATATGACCCAATTATCTTATAGGCTCTGGTCGGCATCGATACTAGATTAAGTTTTAGTTCACCACCGAATAAACCTACAAGAACTAGTTTAGCTCTTCGTCTTAGAAGCTGCATATCTGTTTCTACCGTTTTTGACGCGTTAACGAAATCAATTACTGCATCAGCACCCATTTTATCTGTGAGTTCCATTATTGCCTTTATTGGGTCTTCCTTTTTTGAGTTTATAATATTATCGGCACCGTTCTTTTTTGCTACATTTAGCTTGTTATCATCCAAATCCATCGCAATTATATTAGCACCTGTAACTGACTTAGCCAGCTGTATCGCCATCAAGCCTAACCCTCCCGCTCCAACGACAACTAGATTATCATATGGATTTAGAACCGCATTTCTTACTGCTCCATACGCAGTGAGCGCAGAACATGATAAAGTAGCGCTGGCATCTAGATCCATATTCTCGTCTAACTTGACTAGGTACTTGTGGCTAGGAATCAGTACATATTCGGCGTATCCGCCATCTGTATAAATCCCCAAGGATCTGGGTTTATCGCATAAATTCTCTTGTCCAATTCTGCATGCAGGACATAATCCTTCACCTATCCAAGGAAATACGATAACCTTTTGATTTTTGCTAAATCCTTCAGCCTCGTCTCCCATGCTTTCAATAGTCCCAGCAATTTCGTGACCTGGAGTAAGAGGATACTTTACACCTCTGTCAGTAGTCTTCAGAAATTGACCACCTGGACCCTCATACCCTCCTTGCCACAAATGAATATCACTATGACAAACTCCTGATGAATTTACCCTAACCAGAACTTGTGAGCCCTTTGGCTTTGGCGTTTCAAATTGTTGGATTTGTAAAGGTTCGTTTGGTTCTATTATCCGAGCTGCTTCCATGTCAGAGCTATTTCTATAACATATAAATAACTATTTAATTCGATTTCCCCCATAGCGAGGACATACAGGTATTTTTATACAATTTATTAATCGCATGTCAAAAACAATTTGTTGAACTGCTAGCCAATGTTTGATTTATCTAAGAGGATGTGTAAGCAGCAACTTTGCACCATGCTATGTAGAGATTATCCCAACTCATAGATCATCTTGCAGTATATCCTTGTTGCTTTACGATAAAAGGATTTTTATATCATCCACTAAAAGCAACAAACCATCCGTCTATTTCCCAATGTATTATCATTTGTACTATCATTTTGCAACTATGGCGATTATTCTACTTTATTATGCCTTTCTACGATCAGGGTAGTATTTGTCTTAGCCTGAAACTTCTGAATCTTACTACTATAGCAATGTTCAAGTGGAGTAAATTCTCGAATCATAAGAAAATCAATAGTCTATTTTATAAAATAATATTATTTAATGAACTGACGGAGTGTTTTTAATGTGTTATTCCAAATACTCAGACATGAAAGATGCTAGCAAGCTAAAGTACAAGGTGAGTTATAATCCATTTATTTACAATTACAAAACAAGGAAATACGAGAGTAAGGATGGAACATTTCATACATATGAGGAAGCAAGAGCCTCTCAATGGAAGTGTGAAAAATGCAACAAACTGGTTGCCAATCTGAAGGAGCTAAAACTTCACAAGCTTGAGTACCACTCATACTAGTAAGAGTGTCGTATTTTTGAGACAAGGTGAGCGATACCTATTCGACATACCTTCTTAAACAATTAGATCAGGGTTGGTTACAATCCTGTTAAGACAGTCTTGCATTCATCATATATCCAAAACAATGATATATTGGCGCCAATTTAGTTCATGGATATAGTCATCACATGTCGTCATCCCAAAATAGAATGTAAAAAGTAAATCGTTAATTGCATTCCCTTCAGTTGAACTGCTTAATCAAATTCGTTAATCTCCAACGTCTCATAATCAATCCAAATATTCGGCCCCGTAATCACAAATACCTGGAAATGTAAGTGAGGAAGGTACGTGTAGCCAGTTAGCCCCACCCTACCCAGGACTTGGCCTTTTCGCACAGAATGTCCAACAAGCACCGTTGAACTATGATGATCTAAATGATCATATCTAGTGAACTCGGAGTTGGAATGCTTAATTGTAATAAAATTGCTGTAAATCCAGTAAGACGGGTCAGGGCCTCCAATGTCGGAGTCGTCTTTGACCAATGTCACTATGCCTTCTGCGGCTGCAAGTACCGGAGTGTTCTTTGGAACTATGAAATCAATAGCATTTCTAAGTTTGCCGACGTGTGCAGGAGATGAGGTTCGGTCTATCCGTTCCAAAGCGTTGCGTGGTACCGGTAAACCGTATTTATTGTAAGCGTTCATTATGAAAAACTTTAGACGACGTTGATAAGATGACATCTTATAAATAAATTGCAGCTCGTATGACATGCATCAACGCTCCTATGCATTAATGACTATATGTTTTGCACAATGTGAATTCGAGATCCATTAAGAGAGTGAAATAGGTTATAATAATGTCAATAGTTGCTGCGATGAAAAGAAGACAACAATGTAATTCCTCAACTAGATTGAGGCACTCTGAACGGTCCGGGTCGACTAGCTCATAACATACAATTGCATTTGGAGCTGGGAGCATTGTCTATTGTTTATTTCGCAAATCATTTACACCAAGCATGTAAGAGAATGTCCTGATATGGCGCCAGAAGAAAGAGCGAAGAGAACTATCAACTGCCTGCGCCACACCGATCTCTCTGGCACTGGAAAACCATAGGATCAGGAATATCGATTACTTCTGCTCGTCTAGTCTTCTATTCTGCGGTTCTATGGCCTTCTGTGGTCCATATAATTTTTCCATTAACTGTCCATTTTGCTCCTCCAAGATCTCTTCCACCGGGCCCCTGTGCCCTCGGCACGTCAACCTCGAGATTGTCAAAGCTTATTGTAGTCGACACATTGGTACCCATCAGTTTTTCCATAACTTGACCTATTATTTGAGACCATTGGCTCGCTGACTGTTCCTGACTTCCAGAGCTTTGATTTTCGCTTCGATTTAGGTTTTGACTCATATTATTCCTCAGTATATAGGACGGCCTAGAATTTATAGGCTGTAAATTTAGCTTGAGCAGATCAACCTTAGTTTAAGTTTAAGTCGGTCAGATAACTGTGGCCACAGGCACACCGTGCTTAAAATACACATATGTACATATAATTGCTGCAATTGCTAACCATAAGTAAAAGAAGCTTTACTTTTTTGTTTTGAATATGGGTAATAGAAGATCATCGAGTTGGCTTAATCATAAAACCATCGCTAGTAAATCAGCAATAGGTTGTCTAGCTAAAATGAGTTATCAAGTCAAATGGGTTATCTGTGTAAAAATTTGTTAATTGACTTTTCGGATCCATTCAAAGAATGGTTTAAGTGTATTGTCAAATGGTAATCCATTGCCGTCTGCAGTATTATATGCCATTAATAACATCCTTCCATTAAGCTTACCCAACAAGGCCATTGGAAGTTGATTTTCATGTAAAGGACCAAGTAATTCAAAAAAATATTCTTGGTTATAGTATGCGATGTGTTGTTCAAAACATGCAGACAGGATAGTAGGGTCCATTGTTATACGTTTCTCTAGTTTGGCTGAATCTAATGGATGTTCATTTTGAACTTCAACCGCTATTTGTAAGGCTCTTCTATTGTAGTCTTGTCGTACAAAATCAGAAGTAAGCTTATTTTTCATATTTCGAAGAACCGTTATGTGGGCTGACGATCTGCGAACTGTTCTTCGTGCTAAGTCTAGAACAGTTTCCTTCTCGCGATGACCTATTACACCTTTCTCCCTTCCAAATAGGTAGAAGGTACCGATAATCTCATTTCTTTCTATAAAGGGGAAGGAAATGTCACCAGACATAAATTTCGAAACTCTTATCCGGATGTCTTCCGGCATGAAGATTCCCATATATGAATCAAGAGTGACTACCATACAGGTTATCTACAACGATCTGATCGAATTATTACTCCAAAATTGGCTTTCACACGTTATCATAGCAGCCGGCGGGTTTTACTAAAAAATAAAAAAAGGGCTCCTTTTAATGTGCGTGTGGTGGAGGAGCACTGCCCTTCGAAAGAGCTTCATTAAATGTACCTGAAGCTTTCTCATGGAATTCTAGGCTAGATTGATCGACCTTGACTGCCTGTGGTGGGCATACAGAGACGCATGCCATACACCAAATACAATCATGTTCTCTAATCGGGTCAGCCTTGTCTGTATAGTCTTTCCTTTCTTCTTTCACAGTGCTGCCAGTTCCGGCACTCGTTGCATTAGCTACCTCTGTAGCAGGAACGTCTTGTTCAGTTCTATACCATTGAAACACCTGTACAGGACATGCCTCTATGCAAGCACCGTCAGCCACACAAGAGTCCCAGTCAACTGCGACCATTGTACCATGAACTCCTAGTGGAACAATCTGTTCTCCCCTGGCTGAATAAGCAGACTTTACCTCCTCGTTTTCTGCCGCCTCTGCAGTTTTTCCTGGACCCCAAACAAAGTGATAATGCTCACCATCAGAATGCATGTGTTTACCTATTACTTGATTGTTTCTTGGAAAGTCTGGATCTATTGGCATATTTATCTAACAATAATCGAGTCATATATTATTTAAACCATATGCGGAAAGGCTCCAGAATGTGCACGTTATGTTACTTGTCTGTGTCTTAGACAGCCATGCCCGAATTAAGCGTAATAGCAAATTTACAGATGCCCGCATAGTCCTGTTTTCTTCATAAAGTATTTCTTTCAAATAATATATTTAAGTCGCCATTTTGCAGGGTTGCTTTGACAAGCTTCATTCGCATAGCTGCTATCGGCAGCGGTATGACGTTAACGAGGTAGCCCGTAGGGTTTTTAACTTTTATCGATAGCTGATCACCATATCGTTCCAGATCAAAGTCATCCTTTTCTGCAAATGGAACCTTTATTGACATTAACATAGTACGCCCTTCGGTTTTAAAGGCAATTGGTTTGCCACGATAGAATATGTCTCCAGGGTTATCGTTTCCAAATAACAACTCTGCATTTCTCTCTAGCATATCAAAACCGCGCAGCTCATTCGCTTGCATTTCGACTTGCTTTACTGGAACTGGATAAAAATTCGTCTTTGCTTCCTCGATCTTTGATCTTTGAAACCCAGCCCACTTTAGATAATACTCATCATGGGTACCAGAGGGCAATATTTTATTAATTATGGCAAGATCAACGTTTATGCTGTAAAGCGAAGCAGAAACCAACGCTCTTTTTGCATTCTCAATACTAAACGTATCAGGATTTGCAACAAGCCTCAGGCTTGTCGTATCCCTGTTTCTTAAGATATCAGATAGAGCATCAAGTCTATCCAGGAGCTGGCCGTTTTGAAGAATATTTCTTGACGGGTTTGAATTCTTAGAGAATAAGTGTAGCATTTTGCTAATTTCGCCAAACATCCCAGCTAAACCCGAAAGTTTTCTCCCTATACTACCCACCAATTTTGGGAAGTATAGGTATCGTAGAGCCTCCCCAGATGCAGGCATATCCAGCACTATGGAATCGAACATCTTTGTCTGTATAATCTCATCTATTTTCAGCAATGAAAACAGCTGAGTCATTCCTGGCAACATGGCAACCTCGTATGCGATAGACTCATCTATTCCCTTTGCAGAGAACATTGAGATCATATTAGACAAAGTCGCACCATATTGCTTGCTCATTTCGACCACAGGATCTACTTGCAATGCGTACAGATCTTCTCCGATTTTTTTTGGTTCGCTCCCGATGTGTGTGTTCATAAAGGCGTCACTTAGTGTGTGAGCTGGATCGGCGGATATTACAATGGTCTTCTTATTGATCTTGGCCAGCTTTACTGCAGTTGAGCACGAAGTGACCGTCTTACCTGTTCCACCTTTACCCGTGTAAATTATTAATCTCACGCATCAGCATACGCTGTTGAATAATAAAGAGCTTATTGGACAGCCGCCAAAAATTATCGTATTACGATAATCATGTTTAGCAAAAAATCAAGATATAGCTAGCAAATACTGGCATAAATAACAAGGAGGCTTGCTACTATCTTTTCTTGTTACCAGAAAACGGTAACAACTATGAATGCCAAACAGGCATAGTATGTGCAACAAAACTGATAGTCGATTTCCCAGTGTCAAAAAAGAATTCTGACGTTAATTTGTTCTTCTTGATTTAGAGATTCTGAGGTTTTTTTTGTGATAGCGGCGCTCAATTCCAGTTTTAGGAAGATGCATTACTCAATCTCAAAATCTTGCAGCCTTTGTAAACCATCTTTGGCTGCCAATGGGCCATGTAACAACAAGATTGCCCAGATTTTTTATTATTGCGTTTTTGCTTAAAATATCAACCTAGGTACATCAAAGTGCTTCTGTGGCTGCTATCCATCGCGAGCCGGATATGAGATATTTAATTTATAATGGTTAGTGTCTAAAACCAATTGAATATATAGTAGGAGTTGGTCCTAATCAACCAGAGAGCAGATGTGGCAGAGTGGTCCTCTCAAGTGGACGAAGAGAACACAATAATGCGTCGGCCTTGAGTCCATGGCTGAAAGCAAGCCGATTCGCCCTCGGGCGATCAGGAGTTCGAATCTCCTCATCTGCGCTATTTTCCCGAATCATTCTTTCCATGGTAGATCTTTGTCGGGATCTCTATGTTGCTTGCTACGCACCTCTTGACTATGCTCAGACTTTATTCTTCTCTCAAGTCTCGATATCAGTTCCTTACACGCACTTAGAGCGTCATAGCCCACAGCCTTGGCATCTATTACGCCTTTATCGGTGATCATTCGAGCTCTGAGTGAATACTTGTGGGTTTTATGCTTGTCGGCATACACCATCACTAATTGCACATTTTCCAATTTTCCTTGAATTTTTTTTAGAAACTTGCTAAATTGCTCTTCGATTTCCCTACGTATATCGTCTTCGTCTAGGTGGGCTATATGAATGGATGGCTCCGATTGTTTAGGCAATATAAGTTCCAACGCATCCTTCGGAGTTACTATGCCGATAGGTCTACCGTTACCTACAACGACAACTTCGTCTGAATTTCTAAATTTTTCTGCTACTGAGTTTAATCTTGTTCCTGCTTCCACTGAAGATGCTTTCCTCATAATTTCCTTGACCATAATGTCTCTGACAGCTGCTGCCGTCCCAATACCTGGAGATTTCGAAGCTCGCTCCCGCGGAACAGAAATAAGATTCACAAGATCAAGGGCTGTGACAATTCCGATCAGAATCCCGCTTGAGTTAATCACAGGAAGTCTCGATATATTGTAACGGCGCATTTTCGATATTGCGTTGCTTAGCGTCGATTGATCTTCCACGACAATTGCGCCCGACATTATCTGATCAACTGTTGCATGACCGAAATCGGAAGTCAAAATCATGTCATTTTCACTAATAGTACCGTACAATTTTCCGTCATAGAATACTGGTAACACATGTTTTCCTGTGGTCATAAAAAGTTCAAGGCTTTTCTCGATAGTATCATTTACATTTAGCGAAGGAGTTTTAGTAATGAAGTTTTTCAATTTCGAGCTAGGCATAGCGTTCACATTAAGGAATTGTTTAGCATATACCATACCGAGATAAACTCCAGTGTCATCGACGACAGGCAGATGACTAGTGTTATTTTCGTACATGAGTTTTAAAGCTCTCGATGCGCTGTACTCTGGGTTAGCAGTTGTCGTTGTAGATGCTACAATATCCGAGACTCTCATAGTCCTCTTTGGAAGATTCATAACATGATATTAAAATCCTTTCCACCTACTATATTAATCGCCGGCACATCTAAAAACATCAAATTAAAGGCTGAGTTTTCGAACAGTACTGTAAAGACTATCATAGGCAAGTTTTGCTGCTACTCATAAAACGAACTTACAATTAGTTGACTATTTATGCTAGGGATATTTGTTTTGGGGAGCAATAGAGTGGTTTGAAACTTCCACAGATGGCCACATAGACCATTCATTTTTGACTTATGCACCTCAGCCCAGGATAGCGAAGGTATGGCTCGCAATATATTTAGTATTGTGCAATACTTGCAGAAAAAGTACCTCGTACTGGCCTTGGAAAGTGAAAATTTTTATACAGGAGAGGCCAATTTATAATTATCTTGCATGAAGATTTGCTCAACTTGTAAGGGGACAGGATTCGTCCTCGCCGTGGAAGATAGGAACTCTTCAAAGGCTTTCATCGAGGAATGTCCTGACTGTAATTGCTAGTGCAGTCACGCTTGATAATTCCTAACATTGTTATGGGGCTGCATTCTACCGTAAAATATTGATCATGATTGAAAATATACTATACTTATGCCTTCAGGCCTCCCTTTAAGTTTGATCTCGCAGACTCGGCGGAATAAGTTATTGGTTTTCCGCATTTCCGAAGGGTCAACCTCTTCGGAGTAGCCCCTTATGAAACACAAATCGAATAAGAATATGGAGGAGTTTTGTGATATATCTTGAATATGTGGGTATGACAAGCATCTAATGTTTGATTAGTATGACTGTTACTATAGTGTCATTGACAATAAGTATTTTATGTATATAAGGGATAATACTAAATTTCGTATCAAAAAGATAGGATTATAATGACTCTCAATCATATTAACAGAACAACCTCGGTTGTATTTTCAATCGCTTTGGTCAAAAGCTTATTCTTGCAAATTAATCTTGGTTAACCAACATCTATTATCTTCTTCAAATTTGTCGAAATGATCTTGCTTAGATCAACCTTGGCAAATGCACTGGGGACAGAATTTGTTGCAATTATATCTTGTACTCCTGCACCCTTAATTGTCTCGATAGCATTCCCGACTAAGAGCGCGTGGGCACATATAGCATATACGTTACCACATTTGTGTTCCTTGAGTAATTGGCAAGATTTTGCAATACTCCCCCCGCTAGTTATCATATCGTCTACCAAAATAACATCTCTTCCTCCCAGATCCATGTCTAATCCGTCTTCTATCGACAATTTGCCGGTATTTCTATCACGGAATTTTCTAAGGGCGATAACGTCTGTCTTTAAGATTCTGGCAAACTCTTTTGCTCGCTCCAGACCTCCCATATCTGGGGATACTATAACTGGGCTATCGGCATCCAAGTTCTCGGAAGCGTACGCAGCCAATATTGGTATAGATGAAATATTTTGAGTTCCTATCGTAAAATGAGATAAAGCAAATGAGCTGTGTAGATCTACCGTTATTAAGTTACTAGCACCGGCTGCCTGAAGCAAACATGCGACGACTCGCATGCTGACTACCTCGCCTTCTACAAATTCCTTGTCTTGTCGTGCATATGCCATATATGGAATCACTGTGCATATGTTATTTACCCTTAAATCGGCACATTTTTTTACCATCATCAATAACTGAACAAGGTGTCGATCTGCAGGGGGATACGTTGACTGGACTATTATACAACATTTATCTTCTATATCACAAACTCTTAATTTGCTTTCACCGTCCTCGAAGATGCGTACATCGACTGAAACTAACCTGGCGTCCAATTCTTTGGATATGCTGGAGGCTAGATCAAATGATGACGGACCTGCGATTATAGAGACTCCTTGATTCAAGCTACAGATATGTTGTTGGATTGACAGCATTCTTAAAAATGTTAGGACACACCAACTTTAACTGGGAACCGGCCATACAATTTTTCAACCTATAATTGTTCATTTTTAAATTAAAAGCTAAAGTAGGTTCAAGCAGTACCAACACAAGCAACTGCCAATTTTAAACAAGCAAATATCATAAATTTAACGATACCTCTTGAACGGGTTCTTTTACCCCCATGGTACGAATTATCTGCTCGAATTGTCTTTTTCCGCTTGTGACATACACTTCTAATCTACCCATTCCACTTCTCCTTAATTTCCGACCCGCTAACAAAAATCTCCTGACATCCCTCGAAACAATTTTCGCTGGATCCACAAATTTCACCGTAGGAAGAAGGCAACTCAGGTACCGTTTGACAAATGGGAGATGAGTACTCGCCAACGTTACGACGTCTACTTTTCTGTCAAGCTCGTCTCCTATTACATTCGATATTACATCGAATGTCCTACGCTCATTTGTGATGTATGTACCATTTTCCACGATCTCAATCACAGGTGATACATTAATTTTGGTAACGAGAATGTCCTGGGGTACCTCCCTTCTTATTTGCTCTTCCAGAGCCTTGCTCGATATGCTTGCTTGGGTAGCCATAATGGCTATATGCTTTTTCTTTGTCATTCTACAGGCTTCTTTAAGCGGCGGCTTCACGCCGATCAAAGACACACCTGTATTTCTCTTGATCTCATCTAATACCTGAAGAGACGGAGTGGTAGACGCGACGACTATGAGTTTAGGTCTATATCTTGCCAAATAATTTACGGTATTCGTTATAATTCCGCGTAATTCGCCGTACTGTTTTATGCCATAAGGAAAATGAAATCTATCGGCAAAGTACAGCAAGTTCTCATGCGGTATTTCTCGCCGAAGCTCTCGTATTATTGACAGCGAGCCCAAGCCAGAGTCAAACACACAGATTGGATTATTAATCATTAAAGGACCTACATTTCATAAATACAAACATGCTGTTATTATATGATTTAGAATATAACATATGAAAGACCGCCCGAGTGATCTATTGTTGCTCATTTTTAGACAACTTGCTATCCTCTTTAACAGATAACTTCTGATACGCCGGTTCACGCATCCATACATATAATGGCAAAAGAGGATGCTCAAATGGCAAGGACTTTTGGTCCATCCTGTTATAGCCTATCATGACCATCCGACCTTGAAGGACTACACGTATATCAGCGGTGAGGTCTGCTGCTTTAAATGGACCGTATACTTGGAAAAAAAAATCTTGGTCGTAATAGGCTATGTGTCTGGCAAAACAGTCGGACAAGATTACAGGGTCAGAAAAGAGATGTTCATGGATATTTACCTCTTTGCTCCTCGTTTCTATGGTTATCTGCAGACCTCTATTGACGTAATTACTACGGGCGACTTCGGTAATTCTATCAATTTCATTGTTGTCGGAGTACACTTTTATATCAGTTGATAATTTCCGATATGTCTGACCAGCTAGATCGATTACTTGTTCGTATTCATCGTTCCCATTCACTTTCCATTTCCTGCCATAGAGGAAACAGATGCACATCAATTCATTTTCGTTAATGAATGGGAAATTAAGCTTGCCATCCAAGAATCTTGAGATCCTTTGCGAGATGTTTTCCGGAAAAATCATGCCCATATAAGAGTCCGCTGCTATGGCCACACGTGTCTCTATGGTGGCCACTTATATCAACAACACGTTTATACATCTACTTATTATATGCAACTAAAGAGTGTAATGGATTCATGGCCTCAGAAATAGATGAGACGAAAACTGTTTATATTATTGTTCATGGACAACGTGATCTTTTTGAAAGGGTGCAAGAGAAACTGACTTCCAAGGGGTTTGAGAGATCTAGAATGCAAAAAGCAAGTCTCGAAAAGGCAGGAAATATCGGTGAATATGTTGCTATGGTTTGGCCGCCGATGGATCCGAAAGAAATCGTAGTTAGCCGCATCGCTGGAACAGCTGTCAATGCGAACCTAAATACACCGTTGGGGGCTTGGGCATCCGTCGAGCACAAAGAACTCTATAAGATACCTCTGAAATAATAAGGCATTAGGGTTCGACCTATACGGAGTCCTTTTTTCATGTTGCAGAAAGTACGTCTCCCGCTCTCGCACGCTCTCGTGGTATTAGTCCTTGACAAACTAAATCCTGACTGTATCTGACTTTGCCGGCCCTTGTTACTGATTATTCAAGATATTCTTGAGATTGTCATGCTTGGATGCTCTTTCGGTTATGAAAATCATCGGTAGGTGTGTTTGGAATTCATATGATATACTGTGAAGTTGACAAATGTAGCGAGAGGAAAATTAAGGATATTAAGACTTTTTGTTATTCTATTGTATCAATTAAGTCGGTTTTGGTTTGTGCCTTCAAAAGAAGCATTGATGACTACACATACTGTAGCAATGGAATCAAGGATTGTTCGTTTGACGCTTTAAGGTTTGTTGCTCTTTTTAACTATTGTGAGGACATCTTCATCGATAAGTCTATGGTCTAGGCCGACCTTCTGACCGCCAAACTTCGCGCTTTTGCCCCATATGTACGAAAATCTGAAGTCCCTTACCATGCTTCGATGTATCTTATTGCAGACGTCTTGAATAGTACAGCCTCTTCGCATAATCATTGGTTCTTTGTAATCTGTTTCACCCCCCTTGGGTCTCATGTAGATCCTTATAAAATCTAATTTTTCGTAGATTGTATTTTTCAAGGCATCGATGTTGATATTTGCATCCGCGGATATAGGAATAAATTTATCCCCTATCTTTGACTGAACTTCTGTCACGAATCCTTGGTTTACGAGGTCGATTTTGTTGAGTACTACTAAGGAAGTGATGTAAACTCTGTTTCCTGTCAGAACATCTATAAATTGTTCGTCCGTCAGGTTTGGCTCCCTTATAGTAATTCTGGCGTTGTGAATGCCATGAATACGCGAGATCTCTTTGACAAGGGATTCTGTTATTCTTGTTTTCGCCTGCATATTCACAGAAACGCCTCCGCTGCTTGTCCTCTCTATTACTATGTCAGGCGGCTGTTGATCTAATTTAATTCCTATTTCAGAGAGTTCCTTTTTCAGTATCGATAAGTGTTGCGGTTGAAATACATCAAGAACAAGGAGAACTAGATCAGCGTTCCTTGCAACCGAAAGCACTCTCTTACCAAGACCCTTTCCCTTCGCCGCCCCTTCTATGATTCCGGGCATATCGAGTATTTGTATTCTGGCCCCCTGATGAGATAATACTCCGGGAATGGCTGTAAGTGTCGTAAAGTTATATGACCCAACTCTTGACTTAGCGTTTGTCAATCTGTTAAGGAGTGTCGATTTACCGACGCTGGGCAATCCTACAAATACAACGGTCGCGTCTCCGGTTTTTCTAACATCAAAACCTGCGTTACTGGCGCCAGTAGATAATGTCTTGCCATGGGTGTTTTCTTCAAGTTCTCTTTTCAAACGTGCAATTTTCGCCTTGAGCAGGCCCACATGATGCTCCGTGGCCTTGTTTATTTGTGTTTTATCTATTTCGTCTTGAATAGATCTTATCTTATCCGGAATACCCATATCAGAGCTGTGGAGCAAATAGAATATTTAGTTTATCGTAAATATGCTCAGATTCTTCCTTGGTAAAGATCAGTACTGGTCGACTAGCTATACAATTAATGCTATAGCCCTCATCATCGAACCCTCAGCATCTGTATACAGGCCAAGCCCCTTATTGGGAAGGAGTCCTAGGCTGTGGTTGGACCATGCTTATTGCCTTGTTCCTCATCTTGTCCATCCTAATACCTTTGCTGACTTCGCAGCCGCGTCGTCTAGCGCTTGTTTTGGCTGTTTTATTCCGTAAAAGACATCGTCCAGAGCCTCTCTCACATTGTCTGCTATGGCCTGATATTCAGCAATGTTAGGTCTGCCCCTTCCGATAGGAATCATTGAAATCATGTCATTATAGAATGGTATTGACTTCCTAAGCTGATCAGCAGATGGGTTTGTATCTTGTCCCAGTGTTGTCTGGGTTGGAAGAAATCCTTGCCTTGCCAGCCAAGGAGATAATATTTCTGGTTTTATCATATTTTCAATTATCTCCCATGCTAGTTGCTTGTGCGAGGAAGCGACCGGAATACTAAGCTCCCATCCGCCCATCATTGTAGAAGTCTTAGTCTTATTATCAGGCACGGGAAACATTGGAATAAATCCTATATTGTCAATCTGCTGCTTAGTTAGGTTGGACCACGTATTTGGCATCCACGAGCCCTCTATCATTACAGCGAATTTCCTATTAGCAAATTCATCACCAAAGAAATGTCTTTTCTGCGGTTTTATACCTGCGTCAACCTGAGCTTTGATAAATCCCATCGCTTTAACTCCTGCCGAGCTGTTATAGGCTGGAAACCAGTATGTCCCCTTTGTTGGATGTCCAGCCTTTTGCTTAATAATGTCTCCTCCGAGCATCCAAAGATACGGGTACCAAAGATCGGGAGAATGGCTGGCTCCTGTGAGGTGAACTCCCTCTATTCCCTGAGGCCTTAACACATTGTTAAGCTGCTTTGCAGCCGTAATGTATCCATCCCACGTCTTTAGCATATTTGGGTCAACATTAGCCTCATTTAGGAGGTCCTTCCAATACCATATTCCTCTTACATCGGTTTCAAACCAAATCCCGTAGATTTTACCTTTATAGACCCCACCAGCTAGGTTTGACTGGTACCAGTCGTTTGTCCTTCCCCATTTTTCTGTATAGTTAGTAAGGTCTGTCAATACACCCCTTTGAGCAAAGTCGCCAAGCCATGTCTGATCTAAGAGCACGATGTCGACATCAGTGCCATTACTTACTGTCTTTAACATTTGGGCTTTTGTATCATCATGACTGAGATCGTGTAGTTCTCTGTAGTTCAAATTAATATCAAGGTCGGGATGATTTGGTTTTAATTCCTTAATTGCAGCCTCCAGTAGGGCCTGATTCATGCCGGCCTTGCCCATTTGATTGAAGAGCGCCGTGACAGTTACATTCTGTTTTTGGTTTGCTGTCGCAAAAACGTATAGAGAAAAGCTCCCATGTAGCTCGAGCTGGATCGAGAAAGCTATCAAGGCAGTTAAACTTAATATCACGAGCGTCAGAATGACCACACGGATAACACCGATTCTTGCCTTCACAGAATAACCGTCAATTCTAAACACCCAATTTTTTACGGTATATTCTGTTATTTTCGTTTCACCTCCTTTAAAACTTCCTGGAGGTAACGTCTCATCTCGTCATAAGAGTCTTCTAGTTCCTTTGTCCTCCGTTTCACCTCCCTCCTTAGGATAATATTCCATTTGCTGAGTAAAACTACTAATAGTACGATTGCAATAATGCTGGCAGTTACAGAAAGAAGAACAATTTCAGTTCTTTGTGCTGCAAGAGCACTATTGATTTTCGAATATATTTCCGAGGTTGGCGTAACAACTTGAATAAAAAATAATGGTTTATTATTAACGTAGGCAGGATATTGGGTAGTTAATACTTCGCCATTTCTATAATTATAAACCGCGACATCTGACTGTCCAGCCAGTAAATTTCGCGTCAGACTATTCAAGGCTTTATTGTTATTGATAAATGTTTGTGCGTAATGGTCAAAAAAGTTCTGCCCTACAAGGGTTCCGCTTGCACCGTTTGCCAGCATGGTTCCCTTGTTATCATATACCACTAGGAATTTTGAATTGATATCTCGAACATTTCCATAATGTGCGAAAAATGGTATAGTTGGTATAGATGTCACCAGCATCCCCATATATTCGCCAGAATCGCGATTTTTAATTGGATAAGAGATAAATTCTCTGAATATCTGCTGTCTCTCAAAATCACCAACCGAGAAGACTGGCAAAAGACTACTTTTGGTTTGTTTTACCCACTCTCTGAATGAGAAGTCTTCACCCAGAAAAAATTCAGATGACGCTATAGACACGGTATTTACAAGAACGTTGTCTTTGTCTAGGATAAATAGCCTATCTATGGTAAGGTTGTGTGCATTAAAGGCATCGTTTAGTAGCATAGTGGTTTTATCACCTCCTAGTTCTCCCCTCTGCACATAATATGAGTTTGCTAGACCATAAAGCATGGACATGACTAGGTTGAGATCTGATCCTATGTGTAGTGCTATATCTTTTGTAGATTGAATCTGAAGCAGTTTTTGTTGTTCAAATACACTCTTCTTAAGATCCTCTGCAGTACCATTTTGAATATAGAATAATAAACCATTGGAACATACGATAGTCGAGATGATGGAAATAATGCCTATTTCTCGTTCCTTTCCTAAAAGAAGGCCCATAGGTCTATATATTACAAACCGACGTATCTTATATTAATAATTCTGCCATGGATCAATATACGCGATCTAAACGATGAATTACTAAAGAAGGTCAATTCATTCAATGCAAATGACCAAGAAATGCTTGTAATCGGAGAAGAGCGTCATGGTATGTCACCCCATTTTTATGATAGCAGCATAAAGATCAATTGTCACCGAACGTATAATAGAATTATTAAAGAGGGCATTTGCTAATATGCCGTTACCATAACAGAGATCAGTATGTATATCGTAGTTCAGAACTAGACAATTTTTCGCGGTATGTCTTCAAGTTCGAAGACAGATAGGTCTACAATTAGATGGAGGGAATGGGATTCGAACCCATGACCACCTGCGTGTAAGGCAGGTATCCTAACCAGTCTAGACTACCCCTCCTTGCCAATCTCACGACAACTTAAGCCCAACGATATTAATACGTTGTTTGCAAAGAAAATCTGAAAACGAACTTATATTAATTTTCGAATTAGAAATATAGTGTAGATTTATAGCTGCTGTTTTATCTCCTTTAAGGTGATGTTTATCATTAACCGAGACAACTTGACTTGTTGCTCTAGCAGCTAATTATTGAATGACTGAAGTTTTATTAGATGCATGCATGTTATAAAATGTAGATGTCATCCAATGCAGAGGGGCTCGGCGTGTTGACTGAAAAACTAAAGAAGACAATTAATGAAATCCAGGACCGCTATGAATCATTCATCGATTCAAACCAACTATATAGGCAGGGGAAAATTAAAGAGAGAGATTTTTTTGCGTCGATCGGCGATTACCTTGTCGCCTCATCTACAATGAATTTCATTACCGTGCAGACTATATTCGAGATGAAGTCATTGGTAGAGAGAAAGGCATCAATACGTGGTCAGTTTGGATCCGGGTTAGATGCGTCAATAGATCCTGAGCAACGGAGTTCAGATGTCAGTGAATTTGCCGCAGCAAACCAAACAACTAGAGATGCGCAATATAGTTTGCCTAAACCCCAACAACCGCCATCTTTGGGAGCGGAAAGATATACTCGACAAAACGTGGCAAATGGAGAAGAAAGTAGTGCTCTAAAAAAGTGCACTACCTGCAGTAAAGCAATTGCTAAGCAAGCAAAGTTTTGCACCCGATGCGGAAATCCGCAGTGATTAAAGCTTAAAATCAAGATTGCAGATATACCCGCTGATGAAAGCTTTCAACGGAAGAGCCGCGACTGAGGAATATATGTCAACTCACTCCCTTACGTTTTCGACACCTGAAATGACTTTGAAGAAATTTGTTTTCTGGTTAGGCGAGTCAGTGTCCAATCCTAAAACAAATGAAAGTGTGCCGAGGTTGATGCTTTATTTAGAAGACACAGATTCTCGGTCAAAACGTAGTAAAGTATCTGATCTAATGCCGGAGACCGACGATACTTTCAGGCCTTCAGGAGCGGTTACCGACATGTATGGTCAGCGGGAATATCATGGCCAAGCGACAACAACCGAAGCGAAGGATGATTCACTGTCCAGCCACACAATGCAAGCACAAAACAAGTCCTGTACTCAGTGCGGATCTCGACTCAAACCAAACTCAAAATTCTGCCGAAGCTGCGGTGCAAAGCAGTAAGTAAATTGAGAAAGTTCACCGATAATTGGCAATCAGTTCCAGCTGCCCTTATGTTTATCATATTCTAATCATTTTATGACACTTTGTATGTTATGGCATATATTCCGCCAGCACCATATGCCACCGATATTAAGACCCTTGAGACCATCACCGCCACGTCTTGCCGTGCGGCGAACATGACCGAATCTATCGCAATTGCTACAGGTATCGCAAACAAAGAAATCAAACCTACAACCATCTGCTCGCGGTTATCCACTCCACTGTATTTCCTCATACACAGATAAGTCGAGACGTTCCCTAGTCCGATACCGAGTAGAATTAAAAATTGATAAAAATGTAGAAATAGAGGAATAATAATAAAGGGTCCGGCCCAACACAAACCATTTATTGTCTTTGCTTTGGTAGGCCAGTTTAAGCTATTTTTCATCCTGCTACGAATAGACGATATGGTACTCCTAGTTTTAGCAAAAAATATGACAAATGTTAGCCCAAAACTTACAGTCCAAATCGCTATATAGTAAATACTAGGCGTTCTGCGAATAAATGCAATTTCACTCAGAACAGAGGCAAACCCAATAGCGGTGGACACAGCCAAAAATAGAAACCCAAAGGCACGTCTTGTCTCATTTATACCAGCAGTGTTATCCAAGGATGACAAGTAGGTCTTATTCCCATAATATGTTTTTAACCTGGATTATTCCAACTCTCAACGATTTGACCGCAAGATTTGCCATATCTTTTCTCATCTATTAGCATTGTGCATATATAAACAGCAGATTAAAGGTATACTAATCCCATATACCGCACTGCAAATCAACGGTTATAAGCCCTATAATAGAGCTTGATCTAGCGAATATCTCTTGTCAGAAGAAGGACCAGTGGTCTGTATCGTTAGCGGTGGTTTAGACTCAGTTTGTACAGCCGCGTACATGGCAAAAGAAAAAAAATTTCCGATATATATGATAACATTCATCTACGGCCAACGGGCTGCCACACGCGAAGTCAGGCAAGCCAAAAGATTCGCCAAGCTTTTGTGTGCACTAGACCATCAAATAATAGATGTTAGGTTTATGAAACAGCTCTATGGCAAGACTAATTCTTTGACAAGTACCAGGCTCAGTTTGCCAAAGGATTTTGACTACAGTATTGTAGTCCCGATCAGAAATGCGATTTTCATAACTATAGCAGCAGCATGGGCGATGAGCATACAAGCCAAGATTGTAGCCTATGGCGCACATTCAGGTGATATCAATTATCCAGATTGCCGGCCGGATTTCATAAAATCTATGGCAAATCTTATAAATCTAGCAGAACAAGATGGCATAAGGTTAGGCCTGAGAGAAAAAATTAGCATATGGTCACCTGTACTAGTTGGAATTGGCAAGACGGAGTTGTTAAAAATTGGCTACAGGATTCTGGGAGACCAAATTTTCGCGACTTGGAGCTGTTATTCTGGTGGTGTTGCTGGAAAGAAAGGATCTATTCTTCAGTGTGGAGCTTGCGAATCGTGTATAAATAGGAAGACTGCAATAAACAGAGCAGGTATAAAGGACAAAACTCATTATGCAAACAACTGCGAATAAGGTGCAGCTTAGCGAGATATTTACTAGTATCGAAGGAGAAGGCTTACTCATCGGTACCAAAACTATGTTTATAAGAATGGCTGGTTGTCATTTAGGATGCATATGGTGCGATACTGATTATGCTTTGCCCTTGAATAGCGGCAATGCCTATACGCTAGATCACGTGAAGGATATGATTTCCAACGAATTACGGCCAAATACTTTTAAGGTTAATTTCACCGGTGGGGAGCCATTACTGCAATACGATGCTGTAGCCGACCTTGCCAAATTTATCAAAGACAAAGGATTGAAAACTTATTTAGAATCGTCGTGTTTTGATTCACATAGATTTAGAAAGGTTCTGCCTTTTATTGATATTTGTAAAATAGAATTTAAAATGAGAGATTCTAATGCTGTGGACAATGCCTATCACGCTAGATTGCTTCTTAATGAAAGAGAATGTCTCGACATGTCAGTCAAATGCTCCAAAACAACTTACATAAAAGTGGTGGTGACTGCATCATCTTCGATAGGAGAATTTCGGAAATTATTACAGGATGTGTTCGATCACATTCAAACAAAAGATCTAGCAGGGTTTGTAATACAGCCAAGCTCTGCAATCGAGGAGCCATCATTGGAAAAGCTTTTGAGCTTTTATGATGTCACTTATCCTCTGTACCACAACGTCAGAATAATACCGCAGCTACAGAAGCTAATGGGAGTAAGATAAAACGGCAAAATGCAGAATCCAGAATCAGGCAAGAAGGTTAAAAAGACAAATAGGCTAAACAAGAAGCGAATAGAGAAAATAGTAAGGCAACTTCTAATAGAGATTGGAGAGAATCCCAATCGGGAGGGCCTCGTGGACACGCCTAGACGTATTTCAGACATGTATGAAGAGATCTTTGCCGGCTACAGGACTGACTCCCAACTTGACATCTCATTTAGCGAAGAAACCGACGCGATAATCGCTAAAGATATCCATTTTTATAGCATGTGCGAACACCACATGCTTCCTTTCTTTGGAAAAGTAACTATGGCATATATTCCATCTGGTAAAGTCTTTGGTCTTTCAAAGCTGGTGCGTTTAGTAGAGAAATATTCGCGACGGTTGCAAATTCAAGAGAGGCTAACGAAAGACATAGCAAATGAGATAATGGATATGGGAGTAAAAGGAGTGCTCGTTGTTGCGGAAGGCGAACATCTATGCATGAAAATGCGAGGAGTTAGAAATGGAAGCGTAATAATGACAATGGCCTATCGCGGGGTTCTACAACAAAAGGATCTAAGAGAAAATCTTCTTTCGCTTATATACACTCCAAAACCTGAACTTCGTTCAATATAAAACAACTCAAATCATCCCTACAGCATACACGTTGTCATTTGCAATGCACAAAGATGAACCGATTCATCAGTGGAGCGACAATGATTCATTCTGAAAGATGTGTTTCCTCTTCGGCGTTGCTCGTGGTCTATGAGAAGGCTTATAAAAAAGGACACTTCCAATAGGTAGGAAGAATGGCGGGTACAGTTTTCAGAGTACAGTCACACAAGTTTAGCCAGGATAACATTCAAACTACCCTGGTCTGCTCTAAATGCGACGAAATATTCTCAAAGGAGTTTTTATTAGATCTGGAGGGGCAGACTATCGAGTTCAAGTGCCCAGTATGTGGAGCACCTGGCGAAGCAGACCTTCCATATAAGAGTGCAGCAGAAAGAGAGGAATTTGAGGAAGACTTCGACGACATAGAGGAAGAGGAGGGTGGAGAGGAATTTGAGGAAGACTTTTAGATCTGAGAAAGCGTTTATACCTTTATAGATTCGAGAAGACATTTCGATTGTACAAAAATTGACTTCTAATTCCCTATATAATTAAGCGGCAAGAGCACGCAGGATACCTGACCGCAATATACCCATTCAATCTCGGTCAAGCAGTAAATAAATAAGGAGTGGAAAAGTTTGTCTCGATTGATATATGTAAATAAAAGTGCACGTAGCTGCATCCAGTAAGCGGGATATTCAGCTACTGATATTTTGCTACTTTTTCTTTCGTTTTACTGCCTTGCTCTGCTTCTTCTTGACAGCATGCTTAACAGGTATCTTTGCTTTGCGAGAAGGCGCTGATCCTGATCCACCACCTATCTTGAACATTTTGGTACCGCAAGTGCTGCAGACGCCAGATATGGCCGATCTGCCATTCTTCATGGTCACTGGTTTTTCATTCTTCATTTCTCTTTTTGCCTTACATTTTACACAATAAGCTTGTGTAGCCATTACTTTCAGAATAATTATAGACACGTTCTTCTTAAACTTATATTCTAATTGTTCGCCCGTAGAAAATTATGCTGATTGCAGATGATCTCTTATGCAAGATATGTGGTATCCCAACGATGCGCCATGACCTTTGAGAAATCCAAATATTGCCCTAGTTCTTAGTACAAACAAAAGAGGCAAAAAAATGGCTGAGGACACGTCGTCGACTGCTTCGAACAATGCTATCCCCTTTCCTACGTTAACAATTCTGTATCTTCCAGGTGAAGCAGAACAGATAGTAGAAGAGATAAGTCAGAAATATTACAACATGACAGTCGAAGATTGCAAAGGATATTTTCATGGTGGTGCCCAGAGGCTATACAAAAAGATAACTATATGGAGTCAGGGAATAGATAGCCTATGGTTCAATGCTATCATTGCTAACATCAAGGAGCTAGCGAATGTTGATTTTGTGCCAATAGTGTCGGGGGGGATAATGTATTCTGTCTGAAATTTGGCGTATTGTTACTCCGATTTGTCACTAGAAGTTTAACATACAGACCAAGACCAAAAACAAAAATGATCTTGAAGATTGAAGATCATGGCGCTATCAGAATGACAATAATTAATCCCAGAGGAAGACATAGCTTACTCTAGAAAACAGATTTCATATTCTCGGAGTCAAAATGGTTAAGTGAATCGGTTTAGTCGTTCTATCATGAGAAAGAATTATATCGACTACTCGATAGTTGGGTGTCTTTTACTGTTGGTCATCTTAATTCTGTACTCAGTTGTGAAATTGTATATACTTTTTCAGCGCGCGGATATGTCGATCATCATCTCTAATGTTATTGTTTTTGCAATTGTTGCTGCAGCAATTCTATTCCTATTAAAAAAGAGAAGTGATATAGAGGACAGAGAGTTGTTGCGCGACTAAAGCCACACTACCGATGCAGTAGAAGAGTACCGTTGTTCATAAAGCCCTAGATGGGATTTGGACCCATGATCTAAGGTTTACGAAACCTTCGCTCTGCCAGGCTGAGCTACTAGGGCAGATATCATAGGCACGTCTCAAAATCTAATATTTAATTCTTAATATGCATACGAGAATTTCTTACGACTTGTTCTCTTGTATAATACCTCCACTGCGCAATTCGTCAGCTCTGAACAGTACGGGCAATAGTTGAGGTTTGGTAATTTGACTCTGGTGATAAGGTCGACGCTGGACTTCTCACTTTTGCACCAGCACAAAAGACAGCAGAATAAATAATCGATCTAAATATGTCTATCTATCGTGAAGATATCGATATCTGGTATAAGAGGGATTTATGGATCGGATCTTTCGTTGCAACGCATAAGTAAATTCACAAGGTTGTTTGCTTCTTCTATTGTAAAGGCTGGACAGGATTGCTTATTATCGTGCGATACGAGGCCGTCTAGCAGGCTTATATTTCAATTTGTCGCCGCAAATCTTATGGAGCAGGGAACGAATGTGTATAGCCTTGGGGTAGCTCCTACCCCTATGGTTTTTCGAGAGTCACGAGACAATAAGGCAGGTGTGGTTATAACCGCATCCCACAATCCGTTGCAGTGGAATGGGCTAAAGTTTATAATAAATGGCCGGGGACTCTTCGAAAAAGAGCTAGCACTTCTAGTTGATGAAAAATCCGTACGAACGTCCGCCAAATCAGGTACATTTAATGCTATCACGTCGAATTATGTCGGTGACGTAGTTAGTTTGATTTCAGATGGATGCGGCGATAAGAAAGCTAAGCTGGGATTAGACTTAGGAGGTGGAGCTGCGTGTGGCTATTGCAACCAGCTCTTGGGGAGGCTTGGTCATTCCTTTTATTCAATTAATGATATTCATGGTGTTTCTTCACGAAGTCCTGATCCGACAGTGGAGGAATTAAATGAATTGCGCTCACTTGTATACTCAAATAAATTTGACTTTGGTTTTGCATTCGATTTGGACGGAGATCGCCTGGTGGTAATAGACAATAAAGGACAAAAGTTGAGTCCCGATTCGACACTTTTACTTTGCATTGCAAGAGCAGTAAGCATGGGAATGAAGAACTTTGTATCTAGCATAGATACGAGTATATCTGTTAAGAGGTACATAGAACAAAAAGGTGGTAGGCTGTGCTACTCTAAGGTCGGCGAATCCAATGTTGTTAAAACTATGCTCGACACTGGCGCAGATGCTGGGGGTGAGGGAAGCAGTGCCGGTTTTATTATGCCACGCTTCAACATGTGCAGAGATGGTTTCTTAGCAAGCGCGATTATTGCATCGTTAAGTAAGAGTACAGTTGAGGAATGCCTGGCGATCTCATCTCAATATCTGCAACTAAGGTCGGTCGTATCTATAATTTCAAGTGTTCATTCCAAAGTTATTGACAGATTGACGGATGTCCTGAAGGCAGAATCATCAGAAATTTCGAATTTAGACGGAGTCAAAGCCATACTAGATGATGATTCTTGGATTCTCATCAGACCCTCTAATACTGAAGATGTTTTGAGAATTTCAGTCGAAGCTAAGACGCAGAGATCAAGACCGTTGTTCAACGATATATGTGAAAAGGTTCAATCCATATATGAGCAGGTTAAATGAAAAGGATATCATCAGGCTTTTTTCATCGAAGCTTCAGATAAGGAAAAGGATAAAAAATGAATATGATGACGTTGCCCATCTACCTCTTGGTCAGATAATTAGCACCTCTGTTTCTCCAGATACGGTTATAGTACTTAAATCCGATATGCTAGTACAAACCACAGACGTACCTCCAGGTATGAGGCCGTGGCAGATAGCCAGAAAAAGTATTGTTGCATGTGTTAGCGATATGTCAGCTAAGGGGATCGAGCCGCCATATCTATGCCTTATTTCGTTGGGGATTCCGAGCAACTATCCGAAAGCAATGATTGTAGATTTGGTGAGAGGATTTAAAACAGCGACAAAAGAATTTGGCGTCAAGATCGTAGGCGGAGATACTAATAGATCCAATGAACTCGTAATAAGTTGCAACCTTGCTGCTTTTTCGACTGGTCATTGCCCGATTCCAAAAAGAAACGGGGCAAAGCCCGGGCATTTGGTGATATCCTCAGGAGTATTTGGTTTTTCGTCTTCTGGTCTAAAGATTCTTCTGGAGAAAGCAAGCGCAAGAGGGCGATTCAGATACACGGCTATAAAATCAGTCCTTAATCCCCAACCACGACAAAAATTCGGTACCTGCATGGTGAAATTTCTTTCGTCATCTATCGATTCAAGTGATGGCCTCGCCGCTTCAGTTTACGAGCTAGCAAACCAAAGTCATGTGGATATTATATTAGATAATATCCCAACAGCAAAAGGTTTACAACGCTTCGCAAAAGAGAACGGCCTCGTCGTCGATGATCTGATATATTACGGCGGAGAAGAATATGAAATAATAGCAACCGTGTCAAAAACGAACCTAGAAGAGGTCAGACGGTTGGCTAAAAAACTGAAATTGAAAGTGTATGTTATCGGAAGGGTTGAAAAAGGAAAGGGCAGAGTTTCTGTTTTAAATTCAAGTGGAATGCAATTACGTCTTAGGGAAGGTGGTTATACACACGAGTTCGCTACTACCAGATCGTAGTCGGATTAGATGTCATGGCATAAAAGCGAGCCGGGCCGACATCATATGTGTATACTCTAGCTACTGTGGCCAAAAAAGCAAGAGTATATAAAAGCTAGTATGCTCATAAGCATATTAGTCGTGTCCCAAACGGATGATATTACTCGGTACAAGTGGGGAGTAGCGCACATATTCAGCAGCTATAACAACACGCTTGTCCACATTACAGATATAAGCGGAGCAGAAACTATCTCCTTCAGCTCTGGGGGGAGGCATGTCACAGCCGACCGGTACGAGTCGTCTCCATATGCAGCTATGAAATCGGCGGTTGCAGCGGCAGAAGCAGCCGGCTCTAAAGGAATTAATGCTCTACACATACGCGTCAGGGCTGTCGGCGGAGCAGGTTCACGCATCCCAGGTCCTGGAGCCCAGGCAGCTATAAGAGCGCTAGCAAGGGCGGGATTCAGAATTGGGAGGATCGATGACGTCACTCCGGTGCCTCATGATAGCACAAGGAAACCTGGTGGACGAAGAGGAAGAAGAGTCTGACACAAGATTACTTCGCTTTTAGTTTATGAATCTGGCCATCAATCCGAATAAATTAAATGCCACTTTGTAGCAGCAGTTTTAAGGTATCTGTACAGCTGTGAATGTGCGAGATTACGTTGAGGTATCGAAGCCAAGAATAGTTATAGTTTTGGTAATCACCGCTGTTACCTCTATGTTAGCTTCAACCAGATTTGACGGTACGCCTAGTCAAGCGTGGGACGTTAATTTCTATCAGTTAGGATTCCTCGTCATTGCAGGTGCTTTGGCCTCTATGGGATCCAGCGCCATCAATCATTATTATGATAGAGATATAGATGCTATAATGGATCGCACCTCGAATAGGCCTATCCCATCGAGGAGGCTAACCGCGAGAAATGTACTAATCTATGGGATCGCTCTTTGTGTGGTTTCGGTTGTGATAGCTTCTTCGACTCTTAATATCGTAGCCACATTTATGATCGCACTAGGAATATTTTTCTATGTAATAATATACACTAGATGGCTTAAACGAACTAATGCTTCGAATATAGTAATTGGCGGCTTTGCAGGGAGCGCTGCATCTATGGCTGGATGGGCGGCAGGCACCGGTTCAGTAAATTTGCTAGGTTTCTTAGTAGGTTGGATCGTTTTTCTATGGACTCCACCGCACTTCTGGTGCTTGGCTATCAGGGCGCGCCAGGAGTATGCTAGCGTACATGTTCCTATGCTACCGGTGCTAATCGGAAATCAGAGAACTGCTGCTTACATCTTAGCTAATACTGCAATTCTAGTCCCATATTCTATATCTCTCTACTTATTTGGGCTGGGTCTTTTGTATACCATTGTCGCTGCCGTGGCTGGGTCTTTGATGCTGATATATCACTACAAGCTAATGAGAAATCCCACACCCGAATTTGCTTGGACGGCGTACAAAGTAACCGCCCCATATTTGATCATAATATTTATCGCCGTAGCATTCGATGCACTGTACTACTTTAGAGCTTGACTGTAGTAGGAAGTTAAGTTTTGGTCTGTATACTACACTTTATGAAGCTTTTTGCGCTCAACACAAATGATATACTAACAGAGAGCGATGCAATGCATGGATTTTCCAAATTTTCCAAATTGATTTCGATTTCATCCCTTTCAAATTTCATTTTTCCCATTCGCTTCCGTATAAGATTTGGCCCTTGGTCATAGAGTCAATTTTTATATTCATCGATTCAAGTGCATACTTAGCAACTTTATGATCAATTTCGCTCGGTACATCGTATGTCTTATTTTGCATTTCTGGGTAGTTACGTATGATGTATATTATAGACAATAACTGATTTGCAAAAGACAGTGCCATTATTTCAGGAGGATGACCTTCTGCTCCTATCAAGTTAACAACTCTCCCCTTTGACAGGAGAAATATTTTCTTACCAGATATGGTTATCGATTCAACATTCGGTCTCACAGTGACGGCTCTGCCGCCTTGCGAGTATAGATAATTGATATCAATCTCGACATCAAAATGTCCAGCATTTGCAAGCACCGCGCCATTCTTCATTTTTCTAATGTGTTCTTGTCTAATGACATGAGTTTGGCCAGTACATGTTATAAATATGTCCCCCCATTCCGCCACATCTGATAACTTGCTTACATTGAATCCATCCATCAGTGCCTCAAGTGCCTTAAGCGGGTCAACCTCAGTCACCGTGACTATGGATCCCATTCCCCTTGCTCTTAGCGAGAGTCCTTTCCCTACCCATCCATATCCACATATAACGATCTGCTTTCCTGCCAAGAATATTCCGGTTGACCTCAGAATACCGTCTATTGTGCTTTGACCCGTGCCGTATTTGTTGTCGAACATGTGCTTTGTCCTTGCGTCGTTCACATTCATGACGGGATACCGTAACAGTTTTTTTGATTCGAGCGATTTTAGCCTCCTGATGCCGGATGTTGTTTCTTCAGTTCCACCAAGTATGCTTTTCGTATTAGACCTGTGCGCTGTAACATGCAACTCAGCCCCATCATCAGTAATGATGTCCGGTTTAAGTTTCAGAACCATTTTCATGCAACTTTTATAATCCTTCAATGTTTCGTCTTTCCAGGCAAAAACCTTTACACTTTCTGAGCTAAGAAAAGAGGATATGTCCTCCTGAATCGAAAGCGGATTCGCCGAGCAGATCGCTATCTCTGCACCTAGCTGTTTTGCAGCCATTACTAGTACAGAAGTCTCCTTTGTGATGTGCAGGCAGAAGCCTAACCGGTAGCCTGACAAAGGCTTTGCTTTCCCATATTTGTTTGTAATTTTATCAACTATGTTCATATGAGAACGAGCCCATTGGTATGAAATGCTTCCCTTTCTTGACAAACAAGTACCTGTAAGTGTTCCATTGGCCAAAAAATTACAATTTTATAGTGGAGTTAAACGCGTATTAATACTCTCTCTTATTACCAAGCAATTTATTCATATAACCAACATGGTCACATCAAGATAACACAGTTCCGTAAAGCTTCGAATGTACGTATTAAGCTCAAATAACCTCGGCCCAATAACTTTCAGAGTATTTGTCCAACTCCTGGTCGTCGCTTGGTTTTCTATTGGCATCTTGGTTGTCAATGATGTTATTGGCGTAACTGACATTTGCCATAGTCACCTCAAAGCTTCCATTCTGTCCTACTCCCTCCAATTTATTTAAACGCTTATTCATTTCTGCTGCAACAACATCTTTTGGTAGACCCCGGTGGCTCATTTGGTCGTGCGCTTGAATCATCAAATCTGCAGCCTGTTGAGCCGAAATTCTTCCCTCTTCATATGATGAAGACATTCGCCTGCAAATAGCGTTCGCATGTGTGTAGACCTGTTTGTGTTCGCAGAACGTATTTTGTTTCACCAAATTGCGAAGGATCGCACGTTTTTTCAGATCTATGACGACCATTCTATTATATCGTTTATGAAGGCTCGGGTTTGTTTTGGCAGACGAGGGCTCCTCTGATTTTCCATCCAAGACGATCAGTATCTTGATTGCATGGCAATTAATATATGAGTTTTATTAATTGCTCATGGATCCAGTCAGCCATCCTGACAGCGCCGAGCAGTCATTCTAAGTAACAATAAGGTTGTTGTCAACAGGGCAAGCATCGTTTAACATCTGTAAAAAAAACAGATGTTGAAAATTGGAGGAGCTCGAATAATTGTACCTACTGAGTAGGTCTATTCACAATGGCATATTGTAATGAAGCATTACAATTAGGTTAGTTGTTGAAGTACGCACTTTGAAATGAGCAATATTAACACACAGAGCATAGGTGACAGCGCCTAGAATATAATTCATTAAATAATATTGCTGTGGGAGGATATCTTCTGGAATAAAAATGGGTCTCGCTGAAATAACATTATCGATGATTTTAGCCAAGGTTATTTTAGTCCCAAAATGCTATCTTCAGAAAATGCTTTCTTTATATCATTCTCTGTCATCAGACCTTTACTAAGAACTAACTCCCTGATCGATTTCTTTGAACTTATTGATTCCTCGTATATCTCTGCGGCCTTCAAATATCCAATATATGTATTGATTCAAAAGTGTGACAAGTATGGGATTTTTTTCTACGTTTTCACCAATCCTTTCTGAATTGACCTTCAAACTATCTACCATATTTGCCGAGAATAAGGGAGAAATTCTTCAGCATGTCGGTAGGCTCTAACATACACTTTAGCATTCCAGGAAGCATGACGTTAAGTTCGAACTGGCCAGCCTGCGACGCCATGGCTACGGATTCAATAAGTGTGTCAAGTGATGAGAGCAACGGATGCATATTCAATAAGATGGAGATGTGCGTTGCAGTATGGAAGATATCGTTAGTAGACTGTCACATATTTACATGATCGTTTGGGCTTATCACTGTGTATTCTCCTTTCTTTTTGCCCAAAATTTCCAAAGCACGGTTAGCTATCACCTCGTTTGAATTCATATTAAATGTAGTTCCTGCCCGAGTTTATTGCGTCGAGCACAAATTGATCAACAAGTTTACTCTCAAGAATTTCGTCGCAAGCTTTGACTATTGCATTGGCCTTGACAGCATCTATAACACTGAGTTCCTTATTCGCCAGTGCAGCAGGATTTTATTTATTTCATTTTATTTCATTTAATTTATAATCGAGATTTTTGCTATATCCTCGACCATTGAGACTTCTGAGTCTGAAATATTTACGCCATCTAGAAGTGGATATTCAGTTTTTCTCAACGACTGGAGTTTCATGCGATGGGTTACTATTGCAGGAAGAAATCTGACCATAGTGCCGAATACGATCTTTGAAGAATAATTACTTTTAACATAAAATTTCCTCTCATCTATATCCAGCGCAGACAATTCGTAGATCATTTTGACTTTCCCTAGACCGACGAAGGCCTCTTCTGAACTCTCTATCTTCGTTATGAAAATGATTTTGGATCCTTCTGTCCAATCCCTTCTAAGTTTAGAGGAATATATGCGCTTCCAATATATTTGATTTAGAAGTTCAGGTCGGGAAATTTTCACAACGTAGTTACTCATCAGGATATCGGGAATATGGTGATAGCTACTATTATAGAATATCTTGACTCGAAGATTTTATCGGCAGACTCAAGTGCTTTTTGGCCGTGAATCCATTATACAATAAGCAACAGCTAATATATGAGCATGTACATTCTCAGGGCCTATGCATATTCGCGGCAAAGCCCTTATTTGTGACTCGATTGACGAGACAGGAATTAACAGCTTACGCGCTGCAGGAATGACAGTTGATTACATGCCAGAAATAGTTAGCGATGAGTTAATTTCAAGAGCAAAGGATTATCAGGTCATAATTGTTAGAAGCAGAACAAAGATCACTAGTGAAGTTATCCATGCAGCAATAAATGCTAAAATTATTGCCAGAGTGGGCGTTGGATTAGACAATATAGATCTCGTTACCGCCCAGAGTAGGAATATTCGTGTGATCAATGCTGCCGAAGCAGCGATAAATGCTGTGTCCGAACTTGCAATAGGTCACATGATAAGTCTTGCTAGATGTATACCTTATGCAGACTCAGAAACAAAGAAAGGACGTTGGGTTAAAAATAAACTGAGCGGAATAGAGCTCAAGGGTAAATATCTTGGCATTGTGGGCGTTGGAAATATAGGTCGAAACGTAGCCCGTGTAGCAAGAGCGTTGAGAATGAATATAATCGGTTATGACCTGTATCCAATAAACAAAGATTTTGTTAAGGAAGTTGGTTTAATTGTTACCGACCTTGATACCTTGGTCGAAAGTGCAGATTTTATCACGTGTCATGTACCACTAACTCAGGAAACAAGACATATGTTCAACAGAGAAAGATTCTCTAGGATGAAAAAAACAGCCTTTATAATAAATACGTCACGTGGTCAGATAATTGATGAAAATGCATTGTATAGTGCACTAGTCGACAGAAAAATCGCTGGCGCGGCGCTAGACGTTTTCGAAACAGAACCACCGACCAATAGGATGCTATTAGAACTCCCGAATGTAGTTTGTACTCCCCATATAGGGTCACAAACCCAAGAGGCCCAAGAACTAGCATCTACTGTAATTGCGGAGAAAGTTATTCACGCCCTCGCAGATACTGAGAATCCGGAAGCCATGCATAACATATAAAAATCTGGGTAGATTTTAGTTTCCGAAACTTGGGCAAGACCGATTTACGACCAGCTCTCTTTTGTATACAGATATTAAGGGTAGTGACAGTTAGAAATTACCATGCATAACTATATGACTGCTACATGGGCTAAGATGTGGAAATCGAATAACGATGCATTGAAATCCAAAGCAGTCGTCTGGAGAACAGAAGAGGTTATTCACAAAATTAGCAGACCTAGCAGACTTGATCGTGCAAGAAGGTTAGGCTACAAGGCTAAGCAGGGTATTATCGTAGTTAGGATTAGAGTCGGAAGGGGAGGCATGAGAAAGCAAAGGCCTGTGTCTGGCAGAAGACCAAAACACTTCGGTGTGGTTCGTATTAAGCAGGGTACCAACATGCGTAAAGTTGCAGAAAACAGGGTGAACGAAAAATTTCCTAATTTGGAAGTTTTAGGCTCCTATTATCTACACAAAGATGGAAGGTACATCTGGTTTGAAGTTATGTTGGTGGACCCGCATCATCCCGCTATCTCTAACGATAAAGAGATGCGCGGAAAACTTAGGGCTTTCGGAAAATCAAGTAGTCAATAAAATAGGCACGTCTGCAAACGTAGGATCCTGTGCCCAAATTCCTGCTGCAAACAACATGATTCTTACAGATTTAATGCTCAGCGAAAAAAAAGTAGGTTTCATCGGTGATAAGTAGAAAATCTTTTGTTGGATCACTCCTCTCTTAATTTTGAATTTCTAATAAGCTGAATTATTCTTGATACCTCTTCTGCAGATGCATCGCTGTCTAACGTCACATAGTAAAAGATGTCATCTTTATCTATTGTCAATATCTTCACTTTTTCATTCTCAGTCAATGTGTAATATGTTTTTCCTATTGAATTCTCAAAGGTCTTTCTCATCTGGGTTCTGGTCGCTTCGAGGAAAAAGTCATTCCTAGCCTCGTCAGGCTTGAAAAGTGGTATCACACCTTTCCGTAATTGGCCGGCTAGCGTTCGGCCGAACCTATTTATTATACCCACATACCGAATTTTAGCCGACAACTGAATGGTATCGCGACAATATTCTCTGTATCTCATGGTCTGGTCTGTTGATGCACTCATGAAAATATATCCCAAATATCATTGTGAGTACATGATAAATATATTCTGGTGTCCGAGAATCAAAGACTTAGCGAAGAAATTATGAATCCTTTTTTAGTAGGTACGTATTGATGTGGATCGTATTTATACCAATGTCATCTATAGTTTATTACTGAAATCAAATGAATCTGAAAATTTAATTTTGTTTGAAGCCATCTTTTGTTACTTAATCTGTTAGCTTTGATTTACGCTTAGATCCCGGGGCATAGTGCAAGACTACTTCACCATTTCTGTGCCTTGTGAGATTCCTTAAATTCATTTTTGTGGCTTCGTGGATGTGTCTATATCCGTTTCCGTCCACCAAAGTCGTTGCAGTCCTGCCCCCGACTACCATGGGTGCTATTGTTACAATTAGTTCAGATACTAGTCCTTGTCTCAGAAGCGACCAGTTTAACTCGCCGCCTCCTTCAACAAGAACCGTCTGTATACCAATATTGTGTGCAATTGATAAAACATTCTGCAAATCTACTACGCGATTTCCAGCCACTATTACCATTGCACCACGTTCTTGTATCTTCTTTATCCTACTTGCACGTGCTCTATTTGTCACTGCAACAATAGTAATGCTATCATGAGCGCTCCGCAAGATTCTAGAGGTGAGTGGTATTCTTGCTGTACTGTCTATTATAATCCTGACTGGATCCATACCAAGTCTTTTTGACAGTCGAACAGACAACATTGGATTATCAACGAGAACAGTCGATATACCCACCATAATTGCGTCCACTGATGATCGCAATTTGTGAACTCTATTTAGATCCTTTATTGATGAGATTTTAGAATCGCCAGAGACAGTAGCAATCTTGCCGTCAATTGTCATTGCGGCATTAATTTTGACACACGGGCTATAGTACATCTACAAATTTTCCATTTATCATTACCGCCCTTATAGAGTCTTGACTAACTCTGTGAACTATTGAAGCATATGCATTATGTATTGGATATAAATCGATATGTCTCTTATCAATGAAAACCAAGTCAGCTGCCCTTCCAGGTGCTATATAACCTGAGTTTAGTCCAAGAAGATCTGCACCATTTACCGTTGCAAACTTCAAAATATCTAGTGGATTCAGAAACTCCTCTTTTTCTGATGCTCTGGAAACCTTCCAAATATAATCCATTTCCCTTAAAACATCAGGAGAATTCAACATGACATTGTCTGTTCCTATCGCAATAGTGCACCCCGTCTTTAACATTTTTGCGACTCTGGGGAGACCGACACCAATTACACCATTAGCGCGGGGACAGATAACTATGCCACATCCATGGCTCGCCAGTAGGGCAAAGTCTTCGTCAGCTGCGTTTGTCATGTGAACAATAAAGTCTGGCTTCAAATATTGCATGATACGTTCTACTTCTGTCTTTCCAGTTTTAATTATTGAAAATTTGGAGGTTTCTCTTGATTCAGCAGCATGAATTGAGAGCAATGGTCTTTTTATAGACTTTACAGCAGTATTCTTCTGTTCCTCTATTAAAGAATGATATTGCTCAAGTGAAGCGTCAGAGTTCTCATTTGCACCGCTTAGTCCGAGGCCGTCTGATATCAACAAAACTCTACGAGCATGTTGTAATTGTTGGGATGTTAAACCACCAGTTTTCGTTGGCTTTGCATTTTTTTGTTTTGAAAATGGTATTGTTTTCTCAGAATGGATTGTGAGTATTTTTTTAGGGTGAAAATAAGATTCAACTCTGCCTAGAACCACACATTTAATTGGCAGATCGGATATTGAATCTCTTAACAATCGTACTCCTTCTTCCCCTCCTTCTCTGAAATCAGCAAATGCAGTTATGCCTTTTTTAATCATGGAGATCGCCGAATTTCTTATGAAGGATCTGAGATACTCCGGTCTGGTATTTTTTAAAATTGACTGCTTTATTCCAAAAATAGGGTGGACTCTAGCTTCCAGCCCTGATTGAACTCCAATGTCTTTTCCGATTGAGTCACCTATATGCATGTGCGCATTTATGAACCCCGGAATGACGAGAAATTCCTCTGCGTTAATTATTTCATTCTTGGAATTAGTCTCTGTACTCTCCGCCACGATGCTACGTTTCGAATGCTTTCCAGATCCAGCGTTAGCTATAATCCCATTAGAGCTGATTTCTATGAATCCCTGGTTTACAAATGTTAATTCTCTTCCAAGGAGTATACTTGCGCCTTTGATTATCAAAGACAATTTACCTCGTAAAAAGGCAGGAAATTTCCCGAATTCCTCATATCTCTTATAGTGTCAAGAGCCTTCGTTGCCGCCTGAGCTGCTTTTCTGCCAGTCCTAGCAATGCCTATTCCACAATTTAATTGGATTCCGGTGTCTAGACTTACCATTTGAATAATTTTTCTTGCGGCTTGCTTGCTGGTGCCATTTGAAATGACCATAAAATTATCTCCCCCGATGAAAAAGGTTAACGCGCCATTTTTGACAAATTTTTGAGATAGCAATAAGCCGATCTTCGAAACCAGCATAGTAATTTCGTAAGGTGACAATCTCGAGCCGAGTTGCGCAGAGTCATTGACGTCAATATGCATTATTTGAACGATATTATTCTTAAATTTGATTGCATTCTTGTTGCATATGTACCGACATGGCATTAGCTTCCCAAAGATCCTACGCCGTTTGGCCAGGGCTAGACGTTGCTTCCTTGCACTGTAAGCTCGCAAATTTGCCTCAAACGGTGTTCTCCCTGCACCTATGGCCATGGATAGTTTTAGTGCGCTATGCAACTTCCCAAGCTCGGTCTGAATCTCCAGGTGTTTTTGCAGCGAAAGACCGCTGCTTATTACGAAGTACTCATCAAATCTGTTGGGATAAACTAGACAGTTGTGTTCCGAAAATAAGCGTTGGAGATCATAGTACATTTTTGCTTGAAGCATTTGGAGAGCGGCTTCTCTGTCGCTGCCAAGCCCGAGTGTCCACTGACCATAGCCATCAATCCTTATTATTGTAATCTGTATAGTCAATCTATTGTTGTCACTCTAGCTGCTAAACTTTGCTTTACATTTCTTAGCTTTTTGATCCTAATGGCCATCTTTATTGCAGCATTCATCGCACGCTTAGGAACAACCTTTGTCCTTGCTAGCGCCTGCTCAAAAGTCATGTCAGGTCCTGTAATACCAAGCGCTATCGGTTTACCATGCTTCACTGACAGGTCTGCAATAAGCCTGGCAGCATTTTCCGCTACGATAATATCGTGACCGGTTTCACCTTTGATTACGGCACCCAAAGCCACGACGGCATCAACATCTTTCTTTTTAAGAAGCTCTTCTATTATTAACGGCATATCAAATGAGCCTGGCACATAACACACATACCTGACACTTGCGTTAGCCTGTCTGGCATGAGCCTGAGCTCTTTGGAGCATCTGTGATGTAATCTTCCTATTAAACTCAGAGGCCACTATCGCGATTCTTACTTTAGTATCCAGGTCCAATTTGTCTGCATCAAACTTGCTTGATATGGATTTTTTTTAGTTGACTCGATTCGATGAACGGGATATCGTGCCTTCCGGCGTATTTTTTGGCATCATGCGACGACAGTGCGTTATAGGTAACAGGGTCCAGCATTTCGCATATTACAACCGCAGAAGTCATCTCTGCCAGATCAGCTAAGTAAATGCACAGTTCAGTATGGCCCGCCCTCTCGTCGATGAGTCCTTTTGAGGCAATTAAGAGCGGCACATGACCAGGTGCCCTGAAACTATTCCCGAATTGTTCAACACCTCCATAATCGATGTTCTTGCATATTTTTGCCATCGTGGATATGGTCATTGCTCTATCTGCATCTGTGATACCAGTATATGTATTGCGGTGATTTACGCTGATTGAAAAGGCGGGTTTGTCCCCGTATGGTGACTTATCCCAAATTAATTTTGAAAAAACTTGATTAACAGTTGCAAGACCACGAAGTATGTCATGCATATATGGAAGACCCAACTTTGAGGCAACGTAATTTGAAATAGCAAGACAAATAAGACCACCAGCGTCTCGTCTCATTGTAGCAACATCTTTAGGTCTTGTATGTTCCGCTGCGAATACCATGTCTACTTCATTCTCCCGTGTCTCATCATCGTGAACAAGAACGAATTTGCCGCTTCGCAGTGCAGTACATGCTTCTTCGATTGATGACAACTAACCAGCTTTAGACAATTGTTATTATATAGTTTACTAATCTTCGAGTCAATACTAATTTTTTGGTAGTATATTGGATACGTATTTGCTTATAATGTCTGATTCTATGTTGACTACATCTCCAACCGATTTGGTTCCTAGACTTGTAACTAACGCAGTGTGTGGTATCAGGACGACCGAAAACGAATTAGTTATTACATCGACCACCGTAAGGCTAGTTCCGTTTATTGCTATCGAACCCTTGGTAACAATTGAACGCAACACTTCTCGATCCTTGACTCTAATCCATATCTTTATTTGGGAATCGGATTTATCTACGTCTTCGATCGTTCCAGTTGTATCTATATGTCCAAGAACTAAATGTCCTTCTAGTCTATCCCCCAGTCGCAAGCTCCTTTCTATATTAACCTTATCTCCGGCATGTAAGGAGCCCAAACATGTCCGATTTGTGGTTTCCTCAACCAAATCAAAGGCAGCCATAGCCTTGTGCAATGCTGTAATCGTGAGACAGACCCCGTCGATACTTATGCTATTGCCAACCTTGAGGTTTTTCCTGAGGTTACCAAGAGATACAGTCAGTTTCATATCGGAACGCAGCCGGTCCCTTTTGGATTTCATTTTGGTTATTGATTTTACCGAGCCCGTGCCCTCAATTATTCCGGTAAACATGTTTATTCATAAATCATAGAGGAAATCTAATCATAAAAGTTATGCTCCGCCTCGATAGGGTGGTGTATTAGTGTATAGCGCATAGTGGGTACTTACAAAGCGTAGGTTGTATATATTAGATAAATTTGTAATGGGAAAATATAATCATTGATGGCCGAAGGTAAAATAAAAAGAATCGATTGGACATAAATGTACTGAGGATTGAGAATGAAAAGTGATTCCCTTGAAAAGATAGCTAGTGAGGTAATTGGATGTCCGTTATGTAAACTTTCCAGAACGAGAAAGAACGCTGTGCCAGGTGAAGGACCACTTTCAGCCAAACTACTGTTCATCGGTGAAGCGCCGGGAAAGTATGAAGATCTAAGAGGCAAACCCTTTGTTGGACCAGCCGGACGAATTTTGGATGAATCTATCAAAAAAGCAGGACTGAAAAGATCAGAGGTTTTCATAACAAATGTAGTAAAATGTAGGCCGCCAGGCAATAGAGTACCTCAGGAAGATGAACGGGCTGCATGCCGACCATATCTCAGAAGGCAGATTTTAGTTTTATCGCCAAAGATCATCTGTATACTGGGAAGCACCGCATATGCGTCAATTCTTGGGGGAAAGTCAATCACTGCAAGCAGAGGTAAAATCATGGTGCGCAAGGGCCAAAGGTATTTCTTAACAGTTCACCCGGCGGCTGCAATTTACAATAGAAGCTTGCGTCATATATTTGAAAATGATATTTTAAAATTATCAGAGGAATTCAAAAAGATTGAAAGGGCTGGATATAAAGACTCCTTGTTGCGCTATATGGGTAATGGTTAAGCGAAGGCGAAACCTACCTCTGCAACGGTGGTGCCCTCCCCGAGTTCCTGTAATAACTGCAGAGAGTATCGATAATTTGTACAACGACAAATCAATCTTGAAGTTCAAAGTTCCGGAGCTTGGAATTCGTTTATCTTTCAACCTGATCGAAACCTTGTTGCTAAAACGATTCCTTACGCTTATGTTTTAGGTAGTCCTAATAATGGATTAAAAGGGACTTAATCAGACGAAGAGCATCGTTTGGATTGAGTATCTTTAAATCAAATCAAAGCACAACATCCTCTAACATGTCAATTCTGGTCACGAGTGAGGTGGCCTCGTTCGACGAGGTGAGCATGCCCTCTTGCATTGCTTATCGTCCCTACTATATGCTCGATGATCAATAGTAGGTTCTGGAACTGGGAAATACCAATTTCATTGCGAGACAGTTCTTTTAATAGTTTCAAGAAACTCTTTAAACTCAGCGCTAATATGGTCTCTTAGCAAATTGTCGTACAAAAATGCCTGTGCTCGCACGTGCCGATCTAGATGCGAAAGTTTTTTTTGCTGTTTTTTCTTCATTAACAAACGTTATGTATAGTTAAATTGATTTATCTCTAGGTCTACATTCCTTAACGTGCTTTTTTTTAATAATTGAGAACCGTAAATATGCACGACAACTGTACTAAACCTCGAGAAGAGCACTAATAAGAGATATGGTAAAATACAAAAATCAGTAAAACAGCAAATATTGAATGAAAAGGATATCTGTGATTTGTATCAACCCTTGGTTGACAAGGTCATACATATCGATGATCAGCTCATATTATTGAACCAATTGATATCCACTTTAAAAACAAGTGAAAGCATGCCACTTGATTCTGTCTCAGTTTTAAATTTGGCAGAGTATATAACTAATACGTCAAGAACAGTATTCAAAGATGCAAATACACTCATAAACGAAATCTTTCATTTTGATTTGAACTCGGCTAGACAACACAGACTGCAAGCTAAACCTTAACAACCGAACAGACATTCAAAGTTCCCGTTCATAGGCGGAAACATCTCCTGTGAGGTCAGTTCTGTCATGACCAAATCTATAGTATCTAAATATAGCTCAGATATACGATTATTCATCGAGGTCTACTTGACCACCATCACTGGGCAAACCGCATAACTGACTACACCTGATGCTACACTCCCGAGGAGCAGCTTCTTAAAACCCGACTTTCCGGTAGTCCCAATGATTATGAGGTCGATGTGTTGGGTTTCGGCGTATTCGACTATTGTGCCTTCCACTGACATCTGAGTATCGACCAGATCTGTTTTCAACGAAATGTTGTTTTCTTTTGCAGCCTCTTCTATATCAAGAAACCATCCTTTTGACTCCACTTCCTCTTTCTCTTTTTCGTGTTTTACTACATCTGGACGAGATCCAAATCCGTACGAAGATAGCGGTATATGAGAAACGGTTAGCGCAATAAGCTGAGCGCTGTATTTTTTTGCCAATTCAATTCCATAGTCAACTGCTCTCATTGATTGTTCTGAGCCATCGACTGCAACCAATATTTTTGAAAATTTTTCCACTTTATCGGACAATTCTTTCCTCTTATGAATTGTGGTGCTTTTCTATAAACTTAACAACGGGATAATAAATGCAATTGTATGGAAACTTAAGTACACATCTGGCATTGTATTCATTACGACCTCAATTGAACTTAGAAGAGCAGCCTACTTTGTAATATGTAGATCATCGAAGGGGATAGGATGCAGGTCGAACAAATAGAATAGACCCCCAACAAAGCTAATAGTTCCATCATTGGTTACGCTGCTATACAATAGCTTATCATGTTACTATATATGGCTGCAAAAATTGGAGCGATTGTTGCATTAGTTTTTATATATTATTTCAAAATATTACACTTCTCATTTTTGGTGTGGATGCAAAATAGGACAGACGAATTTTGAAAACCATATTTTTCATCAGTCTAAATCTGGGGTCATTTCTTTGACTTGTGATCATGACAACCCTAATAGTGAGCAGCCTTGGCTAATTACTGGCATACAGTTCCGGTGATACAACTAGTTCTTGCTTGTGCCCCCTGACTACGAATGGGAATGGAGATCGCAGCGATGTCAAATCATCGCACTGCTTTGCTTTGCATAATTCCTGTTGACTGGGATCAATGGGTCTTTTAAGTTGAATGTTAGCAAGTTTATCATAGCTTATCTCATGGGCTCTAGCTAAGAGTTTTCGGCACCAAATGCTCTTATGTCGATATATACAGCTTCAAAATTAGTATACATCTACATCTAACCATATTCATATTCTTCTTTTGGTTCGGATAATATACTTTTTCTCTCTCCTTTGCTAGAACCCAATTCAAGGAGCGATATCTAAGTGGACCGGGTGGGATTCGAACCCACGACCTCAGCAATGCCAATGCCGTATCCTACCGGACTAGACGACCGGCCCTCTCAGCAATTGAACAGTTTTATTTGGTTATTAATACTTTTAACGCAAAGAAACAGATTATAACCATCTAATTTCTTTGAACTATGGAAGACAGTGGCCCTGGAGCAGTCTATAGGAGCGGTAATAAAGTACCAACCTTCACTCGAAAATACACAGTCATCAGAGTTCCTGCTGCTTCGAAACAGAAGAGGATTCTGGGGATTTCCGCAAGGCCATAAGGAAAAAGGGGAAACAGAAATTCAAACGCTGCTGCGCGAGGTCTTAGAGGAAACGGGCATCAATTCCTTGGACGTCCAATCCTATGTTGGCAAGATTCGCTACTCTTATTTTAAAGCTGATGGAATGAAATCCGACAAGGAAGTTAGATTTTACTTTGCCACTACGTCAACTAAGAGTGTCAGACTTTCTACCGAGCATGATGACTTTATCTGGGCTACTTTTTTAGATGCGCTGTATACTCTTGACCACAAACAGCTAAAATCAATACTGATCAAAGGGCATAGAAGGGGCCTGTACTAAGACCAACCGGCTATGAATCATATCACCTGATTCTTGATCAGAGCAATAGATTTATACGCAATACTAGACGGAATAAAGGAGGAAACGTAAACAAATGACAGCCGGGAAGCATATAGTTTTAACAGCAGATCGAAGTCTAATGACTAACTACCGAGGAAATTTCCTGTATGGTTTTATTGCATGCGGACCCTATGAACTAATTCCTGAATTTGTATTTGACAGGTTATTCTGTCCAAGTGTTGAGACAGATCAAAACACAGGAGAGGTTAAGGTCGCACAATGCGGACTTAGAAGAATAGAATCGGCTCTTTTAAAGGAGTACAAACGCGACGATGTTTTCCTTGCACATCCAGAAATGCTCAATAAATGTATAGGACCGCAGACAAAAGTAGTGGGAATTAATGTAATGGATCCGCTCGGAATGGCACCCGTGACAACCACGATGTCACCAGAAAAGCTATCTTATGTGGCCATGAAATTTAAAAAAATGTGTGCTTCCTTAATCCAGCTAAAAAAGAAATATGATTTCAAGGTGGTGGTCGGAGGGAACGGTGCATGGGAGCTCGCAAAACCCGATAGAATGAAGATCCACGGTATAGATACTGTAGTTATAGGCGAGGCAGATGAGCTTGCGCTTGACTTGTTCCACGATCTGGAATCAGGAGATGCGCCTGAACTGCTACATACATTCGTCAGAAATATAGAGAATATTCCGCCTATCCAGGGTCCAACTATAAATTCGTTGATAGAGGCAATGCGCGGTTGTGGAAGAGGATGTGACTTCTGCGATGTAAACAAGCGTTCAAAAAAAGATATTCCATTAGAAAGATTACAAACAGAGGCAAGAATCAACTTGAAATATGGTTTTGACTCGATATGGCTTCAGTCAGATGAAATGTTGCTTTACGGATGTGATAATAGAGACTTTGTGCCTAATGCCGATGCGATCGTGGGTCTGTGGAAAGGCCTGAAGTCCGTAGGCGCCAACTTTATAGGGACGACACATATGACGCTGTCCGCAGTGGCATGCTCGCCAAAACTCATTAAGGATCTATCAGAAATAAACGATATGCACAAAAATGGGAGATGGCTTGCCACGAATCTAGGTGTTGAAACGGTAGCACCAAGAATGGTCAAAAAACACCTAGGTATAAAGACAAAACCATATCAGCCAGAAGAATGGGGAGCTGTTGTAAGAGAGGGTTGTAAAATCTTAAATGAGAATCACTGGTTTCCTGCATTGACTCTAATTATTGGGTGGCCCGATGAAACCCCAGATGAAACTCAGTACACTATAGACCTTATCAGAGATTTTAAAGAGACGAACATGAGGGGTCTTGTTGCGCCACTACTTTATCAAGACTTCTCTGAGAGAAACTCAATGCATTTTGGCAACTTAAACGAATCGCAGTTTACACTATTCTGGAAATGTTGGGAACACAATCTCCGAGTGATTAACGACATTATTCCTATTATCGTTAGAAATAAGACCTATGGACCTGCCATGAAGATATTTATGGCATGTCTAATAAAAGCAGGCACATGGGCTGTTATGAGATACTTAAAGGGACTGTCAAAGGAGCTATTCAATGGTCAGTTACCCGAGGATATCGTTGAGAGATATGCTAGGGAGAGATCTGTAACCAAATCTCCTCCGCCCCAGCTCTAACTTCTTTTGAGGTTGGGCATATGTAGCCCCTCAAACTATAATACATCATTTTCCAGAATCTAGATATTCAATTGCATTGTCTGCCAAGCTAGCTTTGGCAGGTGTTAATACGATAAAATAGTTTTTATCCGCTCTTTCAACCGCAGTTACAGTCTTATATTTTTTAGTTGAAATATCAAATTCTATCATTCCGGGATCAAGTGTGGCTTTTGTGTAGACCATCATTAAGACATCCCCAGACAGAGGCGTTAAAGGTACGACCGAGAAGACATAACCCTTGTATGAGCTAACAGGTAGGACCTGTTTCATGGGTGGGGCTATGGATACTAGATACAGAAATACATCTTCCACATTAGAAAATTCTTCGAATTCAAACTTCATATCTTGTTCTCCAATAAACCGGTGTTATAAGCCTTTAAAAATTCGAAACCCGCATGTCTAGCCGTACGACTCAAATTTGACTTCATAGCTGCCGTCTTTCCTTTTGTTTCGTTCGGTGACAAATCCTTTCGGGACCAGGTAATCCAAAGATCCATCAACTGTGCCCTGCCACCCACATACGTAAAAGGAGGTATTTTCTGTTGTAATTTTTTCTCCTACCAACTCTTCGAGTGGAGAACGATCGCTCCCCGCTTTGGGTCTCAGGAATGTTTCGACTCTGCCCCTTTGTCCGCCCCAAGATCTGTTGAACCACTCTTGTGGTCTGCTTATGCTCGCTCGGTAGTAAAAGTCCCACTTGTCTCTACCCTTGTCTACGCTCTCTTCCTCCAATTCAGTTAATAATTCGCGGTAGCTTAGCTCGTCAACATAACTAGCCCCATGTAACACGACTATTTGCCGCTTGCTTCCGATTGCTTTCATATGCAATGCATATGATATAAACGGCGCCAGGCCAGTGCCGCCTCCTATGAGAACCATTCTTCTAGTGTCTGGCTCTCCGTTATGAAGCTTCTCGTTAATTGTAAAAATACCAGTGGGCTTTACCCACATTATTTCATCCTCCTCCTTTTTGTTAAACAGCTCAGTTGTCAATCGACCAGGGACTGGTTTTCTCACCCATCTTATGATGAGCTCAAAATACTTCTTTTGCTCCGGTGGGGAGGCAATAGAATAGGCTCTCCGAACTATTTTTCCCTCAGAAGGTATATGAAGACCCAGGGTAACAAACTGCCCGGCCTTAAAGTCAGGAACAGGACCCTCAGATGGTTTTATACGGAACACTGCAAGGTCCTCTTTAAGTACACGTACATATGAGACGGTGGCTTTATTATCAACTACCATGCAACTCTCAGAGTCAGTTTATGCTAAATAAATATATTGTTCCTTTTTTTAACGCTTGGAAAAAGCATCTAGAGCATACTTAGGACTTAAGACACGTGCTAATTGTTGTTTGAGAGAGCGGAATAATACTCGTACACGTATGAAAAAACACAGCCTTTCTCTCAGCGAGACCTAGTTAAGAGCTGAATAACAAAAGGCTTTTTATCTGACTGATTTGAGTTATTGACTAGAATGGGTAAGTCAAGAAATGCGCCCAGCAAATCTTCTAGTGACGAGGCTTTACCTGACTGGGCAGAAGAAGAAATAAGATCGGTCCCACTTGATGAACAGGATGCTTTAACAAGGACGGGTTATATTCTTGATATTTATAATAAGGATTCTAAAATAGACATCCAGTTATACGAGTCTCTTCCTGATGGAAGAACCATCATTGAGAATCTAGATGTTCCTAGGTCAATTGATATTAGCTCATTTATGAAGGGCTTTGTTTATGAATTTAAAATAAAGGTTTATGCAGGACAATTAAGTCCCAAGGTAGTCGAACTGCTGAAAACAAAATTTGGCCTTGAAATGGATAGAATTTACAAGTTTGAACTACAGCAGTTACAGCTTATGGATATTGAATCAGATCAATCTTCATCTTCCGGCTCTGAAGAAGAAGAAGAAGATTAGTGAGTGTCAGTGCGGATACATGAATATATGTATCCTAACGTTATGAACTTCGAGAAATCAAAACATGTTCTTAATAAGATTTATTGATATTGTCTGGAATTTCAGAATAGCGTAGTTTTTTGTGTCTGTTAATACGCCTACTTTATTATTACGGGAAATGCTTGTCACTGACGTGGAATAAGTCGATCACGGATTGGCTTTATCTTTACGTTCGTCTGTATCACCTTTGGGAATATCCTCATTAGTATTAGGAATCTTATTTCTCTTACCGAACAACGATGAAGTAGACAAGATCTTTTTATTTTTAAAAGGAAACTTATACATCGTCATCCTCATCAAGGCAAGCCACATGATGACAAGTGGAACATGATAGGAAGCAATTCTCCAAGCAATTACTACATTTAACTGAGAGCTCATTGCCAATCCGCTCAACGATGGAATACCATTGAGTCTAGAAATGTAGGCCCATATTCCCAGCTCAGCCAAACCAGAACCACCTATCGTTATTGGTATGGTCGATATGGCTGTTGACGCGGATGTTGCCAATAGTGACTCAAATAAGCCTATATTTGAACCAACAGCGTTCGCTAGAACCATAAAAGAAATTCCTTGGAGCACAAAAGCGACAAAAGTTATTCCAATTCCTATTACAAAAATTTTCACCACATGATTAGAACTAAAATTCTCTCTGCTCATATTGCATAAATCGTTGAGAGCAATATTGGTTGAATTCGTAATTTTTTCAGCCTTTTCTCGAGCAATAAACTTTTCAAGCAGTTTTACAATGAATCGCGGTAAGCCAAGGTTTCGTTTAGCCGATAATATAACTAGAGAGAGCCAAAATATTAGTGTGGGAATGGCCACCAGAATGACTGTTACGCCGATGAATCCGCCACCGTTGTAAATTGCTATTCCGCCCGCAATGAACGCAAGCATCGTTCCTACCAAGACATCAGCGATGATTTCCATGGTCGTTACCCACGCCGCTCTTCCCGCAGGGACCCCATTCTTTGTTAAGAAGGCAATTCTGACCACTTCTCCTCCAATGAACGAAGGCGTAGTTTGAGTCACAAATTCCCCCGCGAGTCTAGCAGATATAGCACTTCCAATAGAGCTGACATTTCGACCTATGAATGCTCTTATAAAATATTCAAACCTAAAAGCTTGTAACATTACTCTTCCCATGACCGACGCACTAGAAATCATAAACGGTACTAATCCTACTGCGAATACCTGCGAAGGGGACAGATGTGTAAATAGTAACATGATAAGTAATGGTAGTATGCTTGCAGGAATTGCTAGAAGACGCCAGTTCAAAATCAGTCATCCACTTGTAACTGTATGCTATATAATAGTTAATATAACTACGTACCATTTGGCCACATTTTAAAATTTCAATTTGTCCTGTCCGGTTGTCACGCTTCAGTTTGCGCCAAATGCCATCTAGACCTATAGAGGGCTGGTAGCAGTACTGTACCATTACTATAGTGATAAGATTTAATTGCAAGTTGAAGATGCCTTCTCTGTATGTCAACAATGAAATATATTCAGCTAGAACCACTCGGCGATATAGCAATTATCAAAATTAATAGGCCCGAAGCACTCAATGCTCTGAACCTAGACGTCATCGCAGAGTTATCACGCACAATAGATATTGTAGGAGTAGATGATGGCATTAAGGTTGTAATCATAACCGGCGCCGGCGAAAAATCATTTTGCGCTGGGGCAGACATTGCATACATGGTTAATATCGAACCTATGCAAGCCGAAAGATACGCAACATCTGCTCAGTCCGTGCTGAATAAGATAGAGAAATTGGAAAAACCAGTCATAGCAGCAATCAACGGATTCGCACTAGGCGGCGGCTGCGAACTGGCCTTGGTATGTGACATGCGTATAGCGTCAAGCAATGCAAAGATCGGTCAGCCCGAGGTAACTATAGGGATTCCGCCTGGTTGGGGTGGCACTCAACGGTTGACCCGGATAATTGGCCCAGCAAAGGCCAAGGAGCTCATCTTTACTGGGAAAATGATAGCTGCAGAAGAAGCGGCGCAACTAGGTCTAGTTAACAAAGTCATTAAACTGTCACCTGGTGATGATCCAGAAGGTTCATCAACCAATGATGACAAGTCCAAACAAGCCAAACTTCTTAACAAAAAATTAATGGAAGAGTGCATAACGCTGGGAAGAGATATCACGAAGAACAGCTATACTGCAGTTAAAATCAGCAAAATGCTAATAAATAAGGCGACTGATACAGACATCGAAACCGGTCTTAGGTTGGAGATATACGGCTGGGCACTGTCGTTTTCGCACGAGGACAGACGTAAAATGATGTCAGCCTTTTTGAATAAAGGTAAAAAATAAAACCAACTGCAGGTTCTATCGGTCAGAATATGGCCAAAAACTACGTGCTCCTAGCTCGTTATGGAGACTATCTTCGCGCCGCTACTAGGCCTGCAGACATATGTGCTGCTTTCGATCTTTTCCTCTTTGAAACCAGCAGCCATTGACTTTGCTACTGTTCGAGCTTTTTTTTCGGTCTTTAACACTGAAATCATGGAAGGCCCTGCTCCGCTTATCGTCACCGCAAGAGAGCCTGATTTCAGCGCATTTCTTTTAACAGCGGCGTAACCAGGTATCATAAAGGTTCTGGCGGGTTCCACTATGACATCATCTATGCCTTCTGCAATCATTTGAACGTCTTTTAACGCAAATCCAGCGACTATAGTACTAGCAGCGGACACATTATGAACGACACTTCTCAGCGAGACACAGTCAGGCAACACGCTTCTTGCAAGCTCAGTTTTCCTTGTAGATGGACTTATAGCCGGGACGGCAATAACGAGGACGAGATCCTTAGGGGGCTGTATTGGAATAAAGTGCAAGCGAGGACTTGTTTTAACAATGACAAATCCGCCCAATATTGCGCCTGAGACATTGTCATAATGTTTTGTTCCTGCGCTGGCAACTTCTCCTTCAGCTGCATATTCAATCAATTTGTCTTTTCCAATGTTAAGATCAAATAGTCCTTTGAAAGCGAGCGCGGCTGCTGCAGCAGATGCAGCACTGCTGCCCATACCAAATCCGGGCGGGACTCTCTTGAGTATCTTAACTTCAAGGTCCGAAATTATGTTGAAATCCTCTGACATTTTTTTTATCACCAGACCTGCAGAGTTGGCATTAGCTTCAACCGGAATTGAGCGGTGATTTTTGCCCGACACCTTTATTGAAACTTCGCTTGACGTCCCCCGCATTATGCTAATCTTCACCATGTCTTGTAAGGCGTTGAGTCCTAGACCAAAAACATCATATCCTGGCCCTAGATTTGCAGTGGAAGACGGGGCCATGGCAGTACACGATGTAGCCATGCTAGAGTTAGCTCCCTTTGTCTTCTCCCTGATGAAGAATTCTTGCTAGTGAAGCCGTCAAGTTAACCATGCCGGTTGTAGTAAGACTGGAAACGGCTACAAGGCCTTCCATGGCACCACTTTTGGCTGCTGCCCTGACCAAATCTTTGCTCAAAAGCGATGACAGGGTGTCTTTCTCGTCGTTCAAAGCAGATTCTAATGCTGTAATGGAAGTCGACCACTCCAAAACAGACTTTAATCTTTCAATAATCAAGTCACGCTTCGTAAGAACATTGATTTGAGAAGTTTTAAGTCGGAGTCTGACTGATGAAGCTAACAACAAGACAGACACATAGTTTACAGGAGATGATACCAACATGCCATCAAACGTGAATATCATTGCCTTGTTGTCGGCATGAAAGTTTGACACAAAGTACATACCGCTTGCTCTAAACGCGAATAATTCAATTTGTCCGGCAGTATCCACTATGACACAATCTGGGTTTAGTTTATCTACTTCAGTTTGTAGCTCTTCTAATCTTGTCGCCATCATATCGCTTGCCATCAACAATGAACCATTCGGTCCAAGATTGTACGTTTCCATTATGGTATGGATATCAATGTAGTCCCGAATATCTATGTGTGGATCATACGGGAGGTTTACTACACCGGGGTCCAAATTTAGGATGATGGGAAACTGGTCGTTATCCTGTTGAAACTTGAGTAATCTGGAGGCGAGAAGCGACTTGCCAGAACCTGCTGTACCCGTAATAAATATTGTATCCATTCAGCAACAGGTGACATGAAGCCGTCATATCTCTGCTTCTATTTATCTGGCGCCATTATTTTTGACATAGACTATTATTATGTACTGGACCCGGGCAGCTCTGCAAACCTATACTGGACTCATCTAATTATGATTTTGCCGCGCATCGATGCAGGATGTAAAGAGCAATAATATTCAAATTCTCCAGGTTTCTGTGATGCAATCGCAGTTGTAAAATCCTGTTCGGGGGAAAGATAGGCAGTGTTAATATTTAATTTATCTACGATAAAATCGTGTCGCACCAGATCGTTGTTTAATATAGTTACTTTCTCCGGAATATTTACCCTGGCAAAAATTACGGGGTTAGTCTTGTTAAAGGCATTGTCCTCTGCAATTAGCAGCGTGCCCTTTATACTTTTAATATTAGATTGCCTATGCGGTATCATAAAATTACCTACAGCCCAAACAGTCCCGACGGTTACAAAAGATATTGCAATAATGGCAATGATATTGTTTAGCAAGTCCTTGTGCACTTTCCATATCGTTGTGACCTTATTAAATTTCTATTGGGCCATATGCATGCAAAACAATATCAAGTGTATCCAGATAATAGAGATTATTCCTGAGATACGATGAGCGTCCAATCTCTATGTTAATAGCAGCGTCCTAGCTAATGTCGCGTATGAGATATCGAATATAACCTCTTGTATCTGGCCAACCCTATTATTATAAATATGCTTATACACATTGATATGCTGTAAAACGCTGTCGTAGCACTATATTCTGGTGAAACATGCGTACCAGCTATAGCTATTTGCGATATACCCTTATTAAAATGGATAGTTATCTGTCGTGTGACGTTGTTTGATTTTTCAACATAGCTTGCCTCATGGCCATCTTCGAATACCGCGAAAGGACTGTCTGAGCGCAAATCTTTATTTTTGGAATCTATGATATTTCTAGCTAGTTCGATGGTCAAATTTCCGGGGGATCTAGATGCTAGGTGTATCAGTAGTGAAGGATTGTTTTGCATAATCATGTTGAGCAAAACGTTAGAGGAGCCTGAAAGCTGATACATTACAGGTAGGTTCTTACCGTTTATCTGTAAGTTGAATATTTTGTTAGTTGTATTATCCTTCGTAATGTCAGTGCCATGAATAGCGGTGAAATTATTTTGCGCATTTGTATTAAACGAGCGATTGGTCGTATTTTCAGCTCTATTACTTGCTGGTGTCTTGCCAGGTATGATCATGGCTTTAAATGTACTATGCTTAAGTATTGTACTAGAGTGGGACGGTATTTTATTGTTATCTTGAAGTGATTCATCCCGGTTCTGATCAACTGAATGTAGTCTCTCGACATCCAGCCCACCTAGCGGCATAGGAAACTTAAAAGGATCTCCGACAACCTTCAGGCTGCTGTGTTTCTGCTCATTAGATTTCTTTGAGTTTTCGAAATCATATTCATTGTTGCTTAATGGCAGTCCCTGGGAAAATGAACGCGGAGGATTTACTATGGTTATGAGAAGAAGGAGCGTGAATCCCAATAAAGGAGTTACTCTGGCCAATTCTAGTTTATCCATAGTAAATCTATTCATACTTATTTTGTCCGCTCTTCTAATAATAAATGACTAGAGAAAAAAACTTGATATATTACTATTAAAAAGACATACCTCTACTACGGCTCCATAAAGGGGATCCTCAGGTTTTGGAATATTCGTTTTGTAATTCTATGAGCAACAAAAAACTAGTGGTGAACTAAAAGTATATAAGCACTACTCCTATTGTATCTTTTTCTTTTTTGTTTTTGGTTTATATATTTATCAACCTATTAGCAATTTGACGCCACATAATGAGAATAAGCGGAAAAAAGGTGCTGGTTGTTATAATTATGGTAGTACTTATATCTTCAGTAGTAGCTGGCACTCTTTCTTTTTTCAATAAACCACCGGCGGGCTCCGGTAACAGCAACAATGCATTTGTTAACGCTAGGTTAAACCAGGTAGTTGATTTTTGTTTAAGATCCTTACCCAATGGGACCTCCGTCTGTGATAGTGAATTATCGCCAGTAGTGAATAAACTCTGCGCTCAAGACGGTGCAAGAGCAGTGATGGATGCTTGTACCGACGGAAGGGTACAACAATACTACAAAGCACGTGCGGTCGCAAACAACATAACTGTACGTTGAAAATAGACAATAGTATCATAATTATCGACATTAAGTGGTAAACATGATAAAGTGAATTTGTCAACAGCCACTGCCAAGATGGGCCTATTGACAAATACATAGTCACACTCAACCATATTCGATTATTGTATTCTCTGAATGCTGTACGTGCTTCGGTCGAGTTTTTTAATCGGTCAATATGCTCTCCTTGATTGAATTGTTTGTGAGGCGGTACAACTGCCGATCTTGTCTTAGCAACTGACAGAGGACCCCGTAAGAACTAGTATCTCTCTACGTATGTGGGAAGTGATGCTCCGTCGTTTCTGTTAACAGTGTTGAACCCATTCAGGATTTCTTGTATTTGCTGTCGCAGCTGCTCCCGTTCGTTGCTTTGGTTTGGTTGCTTTGTTGAATTTGACTCCGGCGATGATGGAGCCCGGTATATATGCTCGGTCGGCTGCTCAATAGAGGTAATCTTAATTGCACTGTGTGGAGTTGAATTTGGAGCTATATTGTCTTGATTATCTGAATTAGAATTATTGCTGTTACTGGCATTAGGATGGAGTGATGTTTGAGACTGTAGCGATGGAGGAGGAGCTGGGAATGATTGTGGGTGAACCAGCTGCTGGTTTTGAGAATCTACCGAAGACGGTACTGACGATGACAACATCGATGATGAATTTGATGTCGATAACGTATGCTGGTTGATATCACTTTGTGGCTGAATTTGTTGTTGATCGTGTTGCGCGGATTTGTATAACGGTGCCTCTGAAACCGGTTGACCTGTTGTATCGGATGCCTGTGTTGATGGCAGTTGGGCGGTAGGTGATTGATATGCTGTTTGGGATGACATGAACGTCAAGGAGGTACTACTATAGTTATTACTTGGATATGCTGATAGTGATGACTGCGAAGACGGTTGTTGTTCCAGGTTATTATCAACATTATCGCTGCTACTATTGTTACCAAAAGAAGCAATAGTACTAGTAGGTAGTGGTGGTGGTGGTGTGTCTGCTGTTGTGTTTGCTACTGATTGCTCCAATAAACCAACTACACTGTCTCCACCTGCAGCTGCATTTCTTGCTATATCTGTTGTAACTTTATTGATATCTTCTATATTACCAGTAGATTGTTGTTTTGCTAGAAA
>DATFDI010000169.1:0-18059 GCA_035252175.1 Nitrososphaeraceae archaeon | reverse complement strand
ACTTAGCTATTGCAGTAGAAAGAGGATTAATAGAATATTCAGAGGTAAGAGATCTGTACCGAATTACAAATGCTGGCTTAGTATTCTTAGAAAAGTATAGTCATCTTCTTGGCCTTTTGCCTAAAATTCCAGAGCAATCTGATGCGTCTTACAATGACAGAAAACGAACGAAAACAAAGGATATTGACTCAGTTGTAAGTACCTCAATTAGAAAATGAGCTCATGAAAATTGTGACCTGGTTTGCTATTTCTGCTTGCAATGTATTCGTTTTTCGAATATTGGATGCATATATTCAAACCTGGATACGTCGCTATACCGTCAATAGAATCGTGCTCCTATTCTAGAGTAGTTTCAGTCCGCCTGTAACCTTATCTATCAATTCAGACGGAGCTGGACCTATTCCTATGCAAGTAGTGGTCCCGGGTGTAAGTTGAGTCAAACCACTATCATGAACTTCTACCACTACTAAATCCAGACTCTCAGCGTGTTGTCTTACCTTCAAGAGTTCTTCAAAACTGTTTATTTTTACTACAACTTTTGCCTGTCCTGAGCTATACCAGGGATTAAACCAATTGATATTTTCACGCTTTGTCTTTTCGACCCCCAACACAGCTGCATGAGCTACCTGCGCGGCAATTTTGCCTGCTGTCATAGCAAGATCCTTCCTAACAACTATTACTTGTTTGTACACCTTTATTACTATTCTAATATGATTTAATTAACAGGGCAAAATATAGATTTCCCATATCTTATGACGTCAAATAGTTATGACGTAATAATAGCAGGTGGAAGCATCTCCGGTCTACTTGCGGCTAGAGAAGTGGCTGCTAGAGGACTGTCCGTTGTTGTTCTGGAAGATGATAATGAAATTGGGACACCAGAGCATTGCGGGGGACTTGTAAGTATCGATGGCATACAAAATCTAGGAATAGTACCTTCAGATGACTCTATTCAAAATAGTATTAAATATGCAAAGATATCTTCCGCTTCAAAATCATTTGAACTGAATGCAGAAAAACAAAAAGTACTTGTCCTGGATAGAAGAGTATTTGATAAACAGATCGCGTTTCAGGCCCAAAAAACGGGAGCAGAAATTAGGGTTAGGTGTCCTGTGCTTACAATATCCAAAAAAGAAGAACATTTTGGCGAGAGGAATCATGATGATAAACATTGCTATATTATAAAGACCTCGGATGGACACTTAACCTGTAAATATTTTGTTGATGCCAGAGGAGTCGGATCATTGATCCAGCACAATAGACATGGGGTATTCCAATCTGCTCAATATGAAGTGTATGCTCCATGGATTATTAGCAATACTATCGAGGTGAAGTTTGACAGTGATAAATTTCCAGGCTTCTTTGCATGGATTATCCCGATAAGCTCTCAAAGAGGAAAGGTTGGTGTAGCAGGCAGATCAATTAACGCGGCAAACGTCTTAAAATCATATATGGACAGCAAAGGTGGGGGATATTCAGTGGTTCGTAAAGTTTACGCTCCTATTTGGATAATGGGACCAATAGAACACTTTGTATCGGGACGCAATATTATAATTGGAGATGCCGCAGGACAAACCAAACCAACGACTGCTGGAGGCATTTACTCTTGTGGAATGGGGGGAGTATTGGCAGGACGAGCTATAGCAATGGCGGAACAAAAAAACGACGACAATTTATTGCACGATTATGAGAAAAAATGGTTTTCTATCTTCAAAAGCGAGTTTGAAAAGATGCTTATAATCAGAAAGTTATTAGAAAGATTGGATAATAAGGCAATAGATAAATTGTTCTCAACAATTTCAGAAGGAGAAATGCGACTTGTATCTAAAATGAGCGTTTTTGACTTCCATTCAACAGCCATATCAAGGATACTATACTCGCGAAGTGGTTCAAAAATAATAAAAACTGTCCTGGGTAACGAGGTCAGACGTCTATTTAATGGCTAAGGAAGATATAAATTCGGATATTGATCTTTAAATCAACTGTATGTCTAAAGCCTTGCAATTACCTACCTGTACTTCATGTAATCGACCTATAATGCCCAATGATCAGTGTGTAAAATATTATTGCCCAAGTTGTGGTTATGTTTTGATTTGGCGATGTCAGAGCTGCAGAGAATTCGCAAGAAGTTACAAGTGTATAGGGTGTGGATTTGAGGGACCATAAAGATGACTTCGAGGTTAGTTGCAAGAATTAGAATACTGCCTGCCGAAGCGGATTCTGATTTGGATGATTTAATACTTGGCCTTAAAACAAAAATCCCTGAAGACATTGAACTTAAGGCTCATGCTAAAGAGCCAATTGCTTTTGGATTAAACGCTGTTGTAGGTGATTTTCTAATAGAAGATGACGAAGGCCAAATGGATAAGCTTGAAGATTCAATAAAAAAAATCGAAGGGGTTGGTGAAATAGAAGTTATTAACGTAAGCAGACAGTCTGTAAAAATAAAATGAAAAAATAATATCGCGAGATGACGAAAATTTCCGCAATGTGGTCATGCTGGAGGAGGTAACATAGACATTTGGGAAAGTCTCGCAGAAATAAATCAGAATCATCATCAAAAATATTATTAAGAGTAATAGAAGCAAGGCATAGGGATGTAGGAAAACGTAGAGCACGAATTGACTCCAATACACTACAAAGGCTTGGAATTGAAGCCGGTGAAATCATTGAATTGATAGGAAAACGAAGTACTGCAGCGATAGCTTGGCCTGGTGATGAGGAGGAGAAAGGAATGGATGTGATCAGGGTAGATGGGCAGACAAGGAAGAATGCCGGTGTGGGGTTAAATGATTTGTTGCTTATAAGAAGAATTGAATCAAAAACTGCAAAAACTATAATTCTAAAGCCTCTCGTTAGTAGTAATATTGCCGTCGATAGAGAGTTTTGTGAATTCGTAAAGAATAGACTTAGAGGTTTTCCAGTCAGCGAGGGCGACGAGATATCTGTAGTAATATTGGGCAATCCGATGGATTTTAGGATCGAAAAAGTATCGCCGGCTACAATTGTGAAGATCGAACGCTCAACCAAATTGCATATAATGTCAGAAGCCAGTATCAATAAAAACCCTCGTGTAACATACGAGGAAATTGGTGGACTTAAAGAACAGATCAAACGTCTTAGGGAAATAGTCGAATTACCTCTGCGACATCCTGAAGTAATCGCGAGGCTCGGCATCGAACCTCATAGCGGTATACTAATGTATGGTTCACCGGGCTGTGGTAAAACGTTAATCGCAAAAGCACTGGCTGCTGAGTCACAAGCAAATTTTTACATTATTAATGGTCCAGAAATTGTGAACAAATATTATGGTGAAACAGAAGCTAGATTACGAGATATTTTTAAAGAGGCAAGAAATTCTGCTCCAAGTATTATATTTATTGATGAAATCGATGCGATAGCACCTAAGAGAGAGGAAGCATTCGGCGATGTTGAAAAACGAGTTGTCGCACAGCTCTTATCTTTAATGGATGGTATGTCAGATCGCGGAAATGTTATCGTACTTGGTGCTACAAATAGGCCTGAAAGTCTTGATCCCGCATTAAGGCGTCCAGGCAGATTCGATCGAGAGATAGAAATCGGCGTCCCAAATGGTGAAGGCAGATTAGAAATTCTTCAAATTCACACGAGGGGCATGCCGCTTGCAAATGATATTGACCTGCGGGAATTAGCCTCTGAACTCCATGGCTATACTGGTGCAGATATCAAAGCTTTGTGTAGAGAAGCTGCTATGAAAGCGTTACGACGCTATTTACCAGAAATTGATTTAGAGGGAGAGAAAGTTTCATCCGACACACTAGAGGTTATAGAGATTACAAACAAAGACTTCAAAGAAGGGATGAAAGAAATCATTCCTACCGCGATGAGGGAATTTTATGTTGAAGCTGCACGTGTTAGATGGAATAGTGTAGGAGGCTTATATGATGCAAAACGAACTTTATATGACAATCTAATTACTGCGATTAAAGAACCTGAAAGTTTTTCAAAAATGGGGATCAAACCCCCCCGGGGCGCACTTTTGTTTGGACCGCCAGGCTGTGGTAAAACTCTTATAGCTAAATCTTTAGCAACCGAGGGTAATACTAATATAATACTTGTCAGGGGTCCTGAAGTTCTATCCAAATGGGTCGGTGAGTCTGAAAAAGCAATACGAGAGATTTTCAGAAAGGCAAAAGCTTCCTCACCTTGTATAGTAGTATTCGATGAACTTGACTCTCTTGCCAGGCCAAGAGGCGAAGACGATGCTTTTGGTAATGAAAGAGTGCTTTCTCAGATTTTAACTGAAATAGATGATTCCGGCAATTCAGAAGTTATCACCGTGGGCATTACAAACAGACCGGATCTTATAGATACCTCTTTGCTTCGACCAGGACGATTGGACTTGATAGTGTATATTGGTACACCAGATGAGCAAGCAAGACTTGAAATTATTAAACTGATAACTTCTTCAATGCCCCTTGACTCTGATGTCAACTTGGAAGATATATCCCAATCTACAAAAGGCTTTAGCGGAGCAGATTTAGTTGCGTTATGCCGAGAAGCTGCAGTCAGCGCCCTGCGTTCGAAATCTAGGGTCATCTCTAGGACTGACTTTGGAAAGTCATTACATATGGTAAAGCCTTCTATAACAAAAGATGTAGAGGAGTGGTATGAATCAATAAGGAAGAGCGTTACGTCCGCAATGCCAAAAACGATAGACAAGGCATTCTATGGATAGAACAAAATAGACTGAGGAGTGCTGAATTAACGATTGGAAGTTGATGTATATCTAGTACAAAAAATATCATAGTATTGATATACTTCTCGTAGTATAATACAACTTCTATACTATATGAAGTACCCTGTCCGCAATGTAATATATGAAAAAATAAAGCAAGCTGGTAATATGACGGATTCCGATCTGGCAAGCGCGTTGACTAAGGATGCAATAGATTTGAATGAATCCGAGTTAAATAAGATTCTACTTGACCTGGAGATATATGGCTTAATTAGAGTTTCATGGGTCACAAAAGATAAAAGGAGAATCGAAGCGATAGTAGATTCCCAACAGTAAATTTCTAGAATGTGCACGAATATGCTTCGTTCATACAATAATTGTTGCAACTAGAGAATTCCCTATTCACTTGAACCAATATACCTTGAGACAACAATGAGAGTGTATACCTTATAATCGCGCTTATGATGCAATTTATTGATACTCATTTTGGTACCATTTCGCAAATAGGTTTAGTGCCTTTGCTCGATGCGAGAAGCGGATTTTCATATTTCGAATTTGTAGCTGACCAAAAGTCAGAATAGATCCCCTTGGGACAAATATGGGATCGTAACCCCATCCACCCTCAGTTATTTTATATGAAATACTACCGTATACCTCACCCCCGAAACTTTTGAGCTTTCTTTTTCCATCGTAATATGCGAAATACGATCTGAATACAGCAGATCTCCTCTTTGATTCAAGCAATAGTTTTAAAATTCCATTATTCCCGATAGTTTTGTGAACATAAGACGAGTATTGACCCGGAAAACTATTCAATGCATATATAAACAAACCGTCATCCTCCACGATAACAGGTTTTGATATTTCTGCAAATGCGCTCTTTGCTTTACTTAATGCAATTGCTTCCAATGAATCCGATTGTATTTCTGTTAAGGCGACATTATAAAATTCAATATCTATATTATATTGTTGGAGTATCGACTGGCTTTCCACATACTTGTTTTTATTGGTAGTTGCAAAGTAAACCGAACTCACAAATGTTAATGGAATTTTTCAGAGATAAATATTGTATTAGTTTTAGATTACTCTTGCATATCTTCCACGCCGTTCGATTTCTTTGACCTTATCCAAAATCTTCTCAGTTTTGACTTCTCCTGCTATTTTCGAGTAGCCTTTTATAAAGCATCTATACGCATCTTCGTAGATCAACTTGTGAGCGCTTTCTAGGACTTGCTTTATCAATCTGATATCTACCGCTTTATCTTCTAAACGTGAAGAGTAATATGAAAGACCAAAATCGATCAAGACTATCTTTTCAGATAAAATAAAGTTAGAAGTAGTAAGATCACCATGAATAATATTGTTATCATGTAGTAACGCACTATAGATGCCTATTTCAGAACATAATTGAGATGATATTATCTCTTTTACATTTGTACCTTGTATAAACTGCATTATAATTTCAGCATTCAATGGATCTACAAAGTAAACAAATGGGCAAATAATTCCTGTTTTTTTTGCGGCAGATAGCATACTAGCTTCATGAATAGTCCTATAACTGCGGATTTCATTGTCAAGAAATTCATGACGATAGTGTTTGGGAACTCGTAACTTTGAAATAGCCTTCCTGCCATACCAGTTAACTAGAGATATATCAGCTTCGGCTCCTTTTTTTATTAATATCTTTTTTTGCTTCAATAATATAATATATCATTCACTTGGCAATAAAAACATGAATCCAGCGAAACCTAGACAAGGAGAAAAAACTATTTTGCAAGAAGATTGTGCTGAGGATAAACTAAAAAATGGTATATTGACATTGACTAACCAGCGAATCATCTTTGAAAAAACAGAAGGAAAAGTTGCAACTCTGTCTAAAAGCACAGGCGATGTACTGTTAGATATTCCTCTCGATAAAATATCATCAGCCTCTACAGAAGGATTAATCATAAAGAAAGTTGTAATTTCTATACATGATAGGACATACAAGTTTGGTGTCTTTAACACAGGGAAGTGGGCGAGGGAAATTAAGAACCAGATTAATATGAGCAAAGTTACATAACAATCACTTCCTCCATCTAACCTCTACCGTATCCACTCTCCATGACTGAGATGTGAATGACTTTTCTATGCTTATGCCGTGTTTGTTTGTAGTATAGTCAAGCATTCCTGTCCAAGCAATTTGTACTGCATTGTCTCCTGCGAAATTAATCGGACATGAAAAAAGTTTTACATCGAATCTTTCAGAAGCACTTTCAAGCATCTCCACAAGTCTCTTATTTGCTGCAACCCCTCCAACAATCATTGCTTCGCTTTTACCAGTAAATGATATTGCTCGCTCTACTGATTCGGTAATCATTGCAAAGGCAGTTTCTTGCATCGAGTAGCATATATCTGATAACGTATTCCTAGGTTCTGAAGCGAGCTTTATGGCAGAGGTAAGCAATCCAGAAAATGATACATCGTTTCCTTTTACAACATATGGTAAGCGCAGATAATTCTGCGATGACTGACTAGCAAGCTGTTCTATTCTTCCACCACACGGTGAGGCAAAACCAATCGCTCTTCCAAATTGATCAATCAGTTGACCTATTGTAATATCTAGGGTTTCACCAAAGACTCTCCACCTTTTGTCCGAAAACGCCACCAGCATAGTATGACCACCAGAAACTAACAATACCAATGGATCCGAAGCGCCTGTAATCATTGCTCCTAGTTCGATATGTCCTAGAGCATGATTAACTGGGACTATTGGCTTATTGTAAAATGCAGCAAGGGCTCTTGCTACCACGGCCCCTACACGTAGACATGGGCCTAATCCAGGACCAGCAGAATACGCAATGATATCAACTTCTTTCATATCGGTGTTTGCTTTTTCTAGTGACTGTTTTAAAACAGATGATGCTGTATGAGCATGGTGTCTAGATGCTTCTCGCGGATGAATTCCAGAACCCTCTGGAGCCTTATACTGATTACGTATGTCTGAAAGTATTTTACCTCTATTTTCATCACTCAAAGAAGACTCTACTATCGAGCATCCAAATGTATGCGCAGTACTCTCTATTCCCAAACAGAGCATATTTCATCGGTTATCCATTGCTTGTAGCCGAAACTATTTTTATAACATCGTTATTCTTAAGTTTGTGTTCTGCACCAAGTCTTTGTTTGGTTCTAGCGTCTATAGCATGCAAGAATCCTTTTCCTATATCGGCATGAATTGTGACTGCTAGATCTTTTGCAGTTGAACCTTCGGGTAGCAAATAAGCATCTGGTAGAACATTTCCTCTTTTATCCATTAGCTTCATCTCGTCTTGGACTGGATAAACTACAATTAGTTTTAATAGCTTAAAACACGCTAGATTAATCACTTCCTGAACACCGGTCGAACCATATTTTGCAATTAATGAATGTATAGTGTCAAGCGCTTTCTTCTGCTGCTCGCTTAAAACGACACCTGACTTGATAGTGAATGAACTGTCTCCTGGTAAATAATGTAAAAATCCTTTTTTTGTAGCTCTTCTAAGCAGAATTTCTGCTTCGGCTATACACGGAATTACATCTAAACCAAGGTTTTTAAGCTTTATAATGATTGTTTCAGCAGTCTGCAAGTCAGATTTATTTGCAGCAATAACGATAGGTTTAGCCCTTGACCGCACTTTCTTACAAAAGTTAAAAATATCTTCTTCGTTCCAGAGGGTTGCTTTTTTGGTTCGCAATCCTGTGTCTTCAAGAGCTTTGACAATGTGTGCCTCATCAATGCCAAGTCCGGTCAGTCGCTTTGATATCATGTTTTCTAGTTTTTGTGCTTGGTTCTCAGCTTCTCTTGCAACTTTATTCCAGTCTCTACTGATTACAGAAGCCATCCAGAGATCGAATTCATCTTCAACAAATTTCACGTCGTAAAGGGGATCGCCAAAACCGGCTGGAACTGATTTGCCTTCGCTATCTGTAGAAGCAGATGCGTCCACCACATGAATTAATACATCTGCTTGTCTTGCATCATCTAAAAATTTATTTCCAAGCCCCCTGCCATTATGAGCTCCAGGGACAAGACCTGCTACGTCAATCAGTTTTATAGGTATGAACCTATTGCCATCTACACACATTGAGTGGAGTGGATTATCTTGAACTCCAAACTCTCTACAAACGCATTTTACTCTTGCGTAGCTGACTCCTAGATTCGGTCTGATGGTTGTGAAGGGATAGTTTGCAGCCTGCGCCGAAAGTTCAGTAGCTGCATTGAAAAATGTAGATTTGCCAACATTAGCTTTGCCTATTATACCAATTAGCATAATAAAGTATCAGGATTGCGACCAACATTAATGTCTTTAACGTCTTTTTGTGTATACGATAGTGACATTAATGCCGAATTGTTGATTAATAACATACTCTAAAGATTACGTTATAATTCTTGAGATGTTAAACTAAGTTACACATTCTGAGGGGCGCGATATTTTATGTGGTGGTTTATCAATACATATGGAAAATTTCCGTTCACCCCGACAAGATTTTTATTCTATCGACTCAAATTGTAACTGGAAGTGGCTGGGATTGTTGCTATTTACAACCTGGTAGCAGATGCTGACAACAATGTAGTAACTCAATATCTATCTCATTCAATGCAAATGCTTCAACATAGGGGAAAAGCATACTGGAAGATGGTGATAGGAGACGGAATGATCGGTAGAGAAGGCTCACTACCACCAGATTACGACATATTGAAGATGGCTCAACAGCAAAAATTATACGCGAGTAATGGAATAGGGTATCTCTCTAAAAGATCGCCCCAATTTCCCAGTATGAACACAATACACGCTGCCCTTGATGGCTTTTTTGTAGATACTGAGAAATTACATCTACATCCTTACATAGGACAGGCAAGAGACTCCGACTCACTTTTCAAATGCTACTATATTTTTGTATACTTATTAACTAAGAGGGAAAATCCTGAACTGGCGGCTGAATTCCTTGACCGACATTTGAGGGGAAATCTGATTATCAAGGTAGATGATGATGTTTACGCTTATAGGAATAGATCAGGTTTTAAACCACTTGTAGTAGGAACCAATAGGGACAAAACACTCTATATCATAGCCTCGGAAAATTCATTACGCACGTCGTTCACAGATATGGGATTTAACGATATCCCTGCAGGTCAATTAACAAAAATAAGCTTAGGAAAAGGACTTGAGGTGCTTACAAATTTAACCGATGGAAGACTAATGATGGATCCTTTTGAATTTATTCGAGAATCACATGTAGCGGCTGTTATAAGCGGTAAAAGTGTATATGCAATAAGAAAAAATATTGGTAGAGAACAGGCTAATCTTCTTGCAAGAGAGGTAGATATAGGCTCAGCTTATGCGGAACCAGATTACACTCGCCCAATGGCATTGGGTTTCAGTATAGAATATCAAAGACACCATAAAGATTTTGAGATCTCAGAAGGCATAATCAAAGATAGGTATGATGATTCAGATCATATGATAGACTTCTCAGAGCAGGTTAGTAAAAACAAGTTACTTACCACAGGCAGATCTCTCAAATTCGTTATTAAGAATCTAGTTGAAAATAAAAAAGTAGCAACAATTCAGGGAACGATTCAGACAGGCAGCACTGCTAGAGAAACGATTTATTATTTACGTAATGCAGGTGCACAACGCATAGACGTTATTGTCAGTTATGTTCCAACAATAGATGGAAGACAGGTTGGACTTTATACTCATAACAGAGAACTACTTGCAAACAAATATGTGGGTGAGGTTTCCTCGATAAATGAACTTAACAATAAGATTACAAAAGAAATAGGAGCGGATTCTTTAAATTATAATTCACCCGACACACTGGCTCGTGGTATAGGTATATCTGAAAAAAATCTTTGGTTCCCTGAATGGGTAAGATTTTTGGATTATAGAAAATAGCAATAATGACCAAAAAGGTAAGAGATATTGACATCAATAGGATAACAAAGCAGTTTCCAGATAAATCTCTTACACTACTAACTGATGGCAAGAATGAGAGCCAGGGATTTATTATAGAACATATAGAACTTCGCCAGTATATCGAGAATGTTGATCCTTCTCTAGGTAATTACTCGTTGCTAACTGTATTTATAAAAACTGACAAGGGTGAAGTAGAAATGAAATATGATGAAGGTTTTAGAGGTATCAACGTGATTGAATCAGCCGCAATGATGATAACACAATATGCAGGGCTTTCAGCTTTAATTAATCGCGCATTAATAGAGCTACAACGTTAAAACTGCAAGACTACACGTGCAAGACATACCATGTAAATTGTACTTATATCCAATTAATTGATAACATTCTAGCAATTCGGTACAAACTTTGTAATATACAATCATCCTCAAATGGAGATGCGTGTTTTTATCTTGTCAACTTCATGTCGTCACATTTTTAGTTTCGTGATTTTCAAAGTATTTGTTCTGCTTCAGTTAACGAGTTTACTCTTAGTGACCAATCAAAATTGTGGTTCCATGGCTGGTTGAAGAGTATGGCAGATTTTGGAGGCACTATATCTACCAAGTTTATTGGAGCATCATCGATTAATATGTCAAATGGGTATTCTGCCTTAGGAGTTGCATCGTAGACAAATAATAGGTCATCAGAATATATATCGTAAAAATCAAGCCATTTTGCCACATACGCTACAGTTGATCGCTCCCTTTTTGTTAGGATGGAAATTCTGTAACCTTTACGATGAATGCGGGTAGTGATTCTTCCTATATGTGGCTCTGTAGGAGGTATATCTTTCCAACGATATTTCCACACATATCTAAAAATTCTATAGACTTCATCAGCCGAAATAGAAAGGATGTTAGCAATGTCCCACTTGTTAATTTCATTTTTGCTAACACTTGCATTTTTGCGCTTATTATACTCGTTTGTCCACATCACCATGACATCTGCAAGGACAGAATCCACATCGATTGCGATAGTTTTAGATGCTCCAATGGCAGACATAATTCGTGTATTTACATCAATGAAATATTTATTTAGAGTCTTCCTTTCAGTTATTTGATAATTGGATTCTTGTTACCTGCTGTGCACCTAACAACAAATCTTTTTAGTATAAAATTTCGTATTCGTACGTGTCTATTTCGTTTTACTTGATAGAGAAATACTATATTGTGTTAGTCGATCTGTTATATCGTATGTTGTTTATCTTATACGTGGTATTAAAAAGAGAGCTCAATTTTGGAAAAAGACAAAAAAGCAGGGGACTTATCAAATGGAAAAAACAATTTAATAGATCGTATAATAAATAATAACAATAAGGAGAATAGCGCTAATTTAGAAACAATATTTGATGTAGCAATAATTGGCGGTGGGTTTGCAGGGTTATCCTCGGCATTATTGCTAGGCAGATATATCAGACCTACAGTAGTTTTTGACAGCGGAAATACAAGAAACTCAGCGACTAGACAAGTTCATGGTTATTTGGGTTATGAAAATGTTTGTCCCATACAACTTGTTAAGAAAGCTTGGAAAGATGTAAAGCAATATAGATCCGTAGAGGTAATACACGAAAAAATCAAATTCGTTAGCAAAGACAAGGATATTTTTTTATTAACGACAGACAAGACGAGAAGCTGTATTAAATGTAGATATGTAATAATAGCTACAGGAATTGAAGATATAAAACCCAATGTCAAAAATTTTGCCAAATTTGACGGAAAGGGGGCATGGCATTGCCCCCATTGTGATGGATTCCAAAGTACAGACAAAAGACTTATCGTTATTTCGTCTGGTGATAAGGGCATAAATTATGCAAAAGAATTCTTGGGATGGACTGAGGATATCACACTCTTTGTGAGTGGCAGTTATCAAATAAAACTCGAAGAATTAGATGAAGCAAAGAAATTAAAGATCAAGGTAGTACAAAATGATACTCCTGTAAGAATTACCTTCGATGAAAAAGGATCCTTGACAGGGATTATGTGTAAAAGTGGGAGATCATATCCAGGAGACGTAATATTCTATTATATCGGATACAAGGTTAGAAATCAAATTGCAAGGCAACTGGGATGTGAAGTAGATGATGAAGGTTTTGTCAAAGTAAATAAAATGCAGCAAACTACAATCCCTAATGTTTATGCGGTAGGCGATATAGCTACTGATAGACACTATGTAGTCCTGGCAGCAGCAAGTGGAGCACTTGCTGCCATATCGATTTATGAAACACTTCTAAAAGATGCAATTAAGAGAAAGTATGACAATGAACGCCATACGAAGAAACTAAATTCGCCTAATAACTTGTAGACTATTTCTTCAATTGTTTATGTATTTACTCATATTCCTTCACGATACCATGTGGTGAATAGTGCATGTACTTATCAGAATTGATGCTATTCTCACAAAAATGATTACTTAGATCTAAATAAGGTAATACTCTTCATCCTCTCTTATGCTACATGCGCGCGTACATTTCTCAAGCAATCTTCATTACTATGCGTCATAATAAGTGGTATGCCCTATTGTATTCACGTGGGGGACATATTCTAGGTTAATTATACTTTTCAGAATGTACCTGAAAAAAGCGATGACAGCTAAATTTGTAAGATATTTCTTGAAGATTGCTGCTGATATTTTTGTAGTAACGATTGAAAATTATTTTGTATTAATAGTTATATATTCACAACAGTTGTATGTTCATCGAGTTAATATGATAGAGCAAAAATTAGCAATCGTAACGATTCATGATATTAATCCTTTACACTCAGAAGAAGTACTAAAAACATGCAACGAACTGGACAAACTTAAAATCAGATACAACCTGAGTATAGTGCCAGACTACGGAAAACAATATAACCTTAAAGATCATCGTGCTTTCTGCGATGAAATTTCTTCATTATTAAAATCTGAAAGCACTGAGCTTACCTTACATGGGTTCTATCATCAGATAAATGGTAAGATAGAGGATTTTGACACAGAATCAAAAGAAGAAGAAAAGCAAGAAATCCAAGAAGGATTGGATATTTTATCCGCTGTTGATTTACCTAGACCATCCATGTTTATACCACCTGCATGGCATTTGAGCCGTCAGTGTATAGAAGCATTAAAGGAATTGAACTTTAGTATGTCAGAATCTATGACAGATATTGAATTCATTCAAGAAGGCAAAAAATACATACTTCATCCTGTTATGAATTGGGATCAACAAGGGGATAAAGAAAAGAATAAACAAACTCTACAGCAGAACAAGGAAATGTTTTATAAAAGAATATTCAATGTCAACGGCAAAACTAATGGATTATTTAGAATGGCTATCCATCCTCCTCACGACCCTGACGGTGCATTGCAAGACCAGCTCGAAATGATAAAATATATAAAAGAAAAAGAAGGTTATCAATTAATAAAATATTCAGATTTATTCAATATGCATGGAAAGAAGGTTTCTAATGAAGTCCGGGTGCAAAATGTGCATAGTTTTGCTTGAGTTTAATACTCCGTTTAGTTTCTAAGGTTTTTAATTTTTCTGCCTAAAAAATATTATGATAAGTATGTATGGTAATTGCTAATTAGCCAACGATGTACTTACGATGATCTCTGGTTCTCTGCATGGCTGTAAGTAACAATCTTTTTACGTAATACATTTGCATTTATGTGCTAGAAAGCGAATACAATGCGGTAATCATAGCAAAGACTGTAATGAATAGCGTGTTGCATGTAAAATTTTAAGTATGGTTTAGTATATGATCTTGTAGGTGAATGATGGTATTTGAGTTCAGACGACATAGAACCATTTGACTGGTATAGAAGATTTTTTGGCGGAACGGGTAGGAGAGGCTTTGGAACAGGATTCTTCGATGATATGTTCAGAGGTTTTGATCAAATGAGACGTGAAATGGAAAGAGAATTCGAAGATCTAGAAAAAAGAATTCCCAAAGACTTGGTTAGAGAATATACTACGCCGGAAGGTGGAAAAATACGAGAAGCAGGCCCATTCGTATACGGTTATTCTATGACTGTAGGACCTGATGGTAAACCACGAGTAAGAGAATTTGGCAACATAAAACCCTCAAGGGGTTTCGGTGGAATAGCTAGACCTGAAATTAGTGGTGAGCTAGAGCCTTTAGTAGATATAACTACAACCGAGAACGAAGTCAAGGTAGTAATAGAAATGCCTGGAATCAACAAAAACAACATCAGAATAAATGCTTATGATCAGACCTTGGAGGTAAAAAGTGACGATCCTAAAAGGAAATATCACAAAGCTATTGAAGTTCCCCCAGAGACAGACATTGAAACTGCTAAATCTACCTACAATAACGGGATATTGGAAATCACATTTAAGAAAAAGGACCAGACTAAGTCAAAAGGCAAGACAATAAAGGTAGAGTAAAAAGGCCAAACAACCAAGTTTGGCTTTACTATTTTGCATCGGTATTGCTATATACACAGCAAAAATTAAAGAGCAAAATAAATCAGACCTTTGGTCGTTACTTAATGAATTGAAATGAATCAATCATTTTCTGTATTGTGGGTAAATATTTAGAGTACTGTGCGGGCTCTGCTTTATATGTGATGAGATAAGCTTTATCTCCACTTACTGTCCAAATCTGCATCGCTTTTCGTTGATGTTTCATATCGTCTGTTGCAGTAAACACTATCTTGTTTGCAATATTGCCTGCTATCATTAACTCACTTGATTCTATCAGTCTAAGATCTGGATGGCTCTGCGACAGATTTTTCATCTGTATTTTTGTTATTTCATTAAGAGGTATATTTGATCTTAATTGTTGAACTACTATCCCAAGACCTGCAGGATATGTGTTTGAATTACCCTCTGAACTTGCGAGAAAGGTGACAAGTCCTCGGGCATGTAATTCGTGTATCCATCCAGCAGGATAATCTATTCTTATTCCTATGGTATCATCTTTATACGTCAAGAAATCATTGTTAGCATTTATAGAAGCAGACCAAGCAAGTATAGCTGATACAGGTTTTGCTGAGTATGGACTATCAGATTCACTAATAGACAGTAAATAAATTAGAACTCCTGAAAATGATACCAATGATATAGCTTTAAATGTTTTACAGCGATAAATACAAAAAAATTCACATCTGCTTATAATCGACATACATACCAATAAGCGTAATAACAATATAACCTTGGTGCTGTAAGTGGTTGAGAAAAATGACAACGGCTATCCTGAAATGAAACGTCTTTGTGATAGTGGATTTGTGTGAGAAAACAGAGTGATATGACAGTTAACAAAAATTATTGACATATAAAGAGAAACACACATAATGTTCGTCGTTAATAACATGTCAAACAATTAAAATGTATTACCTCAGACATAGAGATGTGCTGGCAAACAATCAAATTTTTGGCGGATTCAACACAAAATATACTTTTTTATATGTTTAGTAAAGGCTTTATTTATGAATGCACATTTAGAATATATACAATATGTCTGCCAGGGATGAACTTGATAAAAGTCCTAATCATTTTATAGTACTTGACGCAATATCGCGTGGCATTTCTAGTATTGATAAAATATCTAAGGCTTCGAAAATGGACAAGCTCGAAGTGGAATTAATCACAAACGATTTGTTGACTCAAAGATTGATAGCCAAGACTGAAAGGAGAGGCTTAATCTTCCGGAAAAAAAAACAGGAGTTAGGTATTACAGATATAGGCATGAAACTTCTTAACGCAAAGAAACAAGAATTGGAGCAAAAAAGGCAGCAGATGCAGCAATCATATAATAATAGAGATGGTACACAGCTACAAAGCTATATGGATGCTAATCGAATATGGATGCCTATGATGTTATTCTCTGGCATTATGGATATTATGTTTTTTACCTCTATGATGTCATATATAGGGCTAGGGATTAATCCACTAGAAAACGCGATAATGGGAGTACAGAGTAGTGGAGGAGGCAGCCTTGAGCAAACTGCCAATAGTAGTAACGATGCAGATCATCATTCTTCAAATGATGAACACGGAACATCTGGAGAAACCGATGGCACCGGTGAGGGAGCTGATTACGATAATAGTAGCTTTGATTCTGGTGGATTTGATGGATTTGACGGCGGTGGATTTGATAGCTTCTAAATTTTTTACATTGTTGTTATTGTTGTATTATTAATATTCTAAGCAGTAACTGATCTAACTAGTGATAAAAAGTAGAGAGAGGTTGCGTAATGCGAACACGTTAAAGTTCCTGAATGGATATCTATAGAGCAGACGTATGTTTCCTTTTTTTCTGCCATTCATTAGTTTCCCGAAATAGCCTTTTTTGTTCCTCGCAAAGAAAAGGACATGCAAAAAGACAGATACCGCGTAATTTACATACGAATAGTTCGATCTGCTAATACCCAGCTTTTTAAATTGAAAGGCTTTTCAAAAACTAAATTTCTCTAGGATAACTATGATACAAGTTGTAGTTTTGTTTAATGAGTCTATTTTCATGTATTCATTTGGTGAATGACACCTGTTTGATATATCAGTACCACCAACACAAATACAAGGTACACCTAACAGATTGCCGAAGTAATACATTGGGCCAGTACCTGCAGCCGATACACTGATAATAACATCGCCGTAGACTTCAGTCACAGCATCTTTAACAGTATTAACAAACGGATTGTTTATAGAGGTTCTGGCAGCAGGCTGTCCATCAACGCGCTGTATTTTTATATAGTCATTATCGAAACCATGTTCTTTCAAATGCTCTTTGAGTCTATCAAATTGTATATGAGGTAGCATATCCGGTACCAGCCTAAAATCTATTCTTGCAACAGCCATGGAAGGAATAACGGTCTTCGAACCTGTGCCATTATATCCTGATGCTAACCCCGAAATATTGCATGTAGGCATTCCTTCAAATGCTTTCTTGACGTCCAAACCTTGCATATTATTAAGAAAATTAGTAACACCATACTCTTTCCTTAAAACATCCTCATCGAAACGTTCTTTATCAATAAAAGCTAGTTCTTCTTGCGTGAAATCTCTTACTTCTTTGAACCAATCCCTTACCAGAATTCTTCCCTTATCGTCCCTGAGGGTATTCAACGCCCTTACAAGATGCCACGCAGGATTCTCCATCAGAGGGACTAGACTGGAATGAATATTCTTATCCAGACCTTTTGAAATAATTTCAACGGTCAAAATGCCTTTCTGTCCCAGAGAAATTATCGGCCGACCCACTCTGTCAATAAAACCGCTTTCCCATATCACTCCATCACAATCGAATTTGTCTCTATACTTATTGAGATATTGTTCTATATGTACACTACCAATTTCCTCTTCTCCTTCTACTATGAATTTAACGTTACAGGGAACGTCACCGGTTTTCTTTAGGTAATAC
>DATFDI010000168.1:0-8341 GCA_035252175.1 Nitrososphaeraceae archaeon | reverse complement strand
TTGTAAGAACGTGACTGAGACTATTTGTAGGTCATGCGGTTCAGAAAAATTGCATGTCAAGTTAATATGTGAATTATGCACCCAACCAATAAACTTTGAATGTACTCATTGTGGATATCTTACTGATGATAAAGTACATGTAGATTGTAAAAATACAGAATTTCTTCTGTCAGCAAGTATATAAGTTAATAATAACAAAAATCAGAGGCATTAATGCATTTTTCCTTTGATATTTATGTTTATTATTAATGTTGTTATCGGATTAATCATTATTCTGAGTAGTTCAAGGAACTAAAGTAGAGGTAATCTGCTTCTAATGTACCTCTGGAGCAAATTCGCCTCGTAGCCCATAATACAGAGCATTAGAAGTTGTCCTATATCTAATTTCAATTTCAGTTAATCTACTGATTACATAATCTATTTTTTTATCTTAGATGAATATATGTACCATATTGTCCCATGAGATATTCCCTCCTGTAAAAAAAATGAATATTATTTCCATTAACTAAGTTAATCTATCGTTAAAGTATAGAGGTTACTTTCAATTGTTATGAAAAGACGCCTATGCACAGTAGTTCTAACTGTGGCAGCAATAGTGATTGTGTCTACACTTCTGATAGGTCCAGCTTCAACTGGCAGCAGTAGATTAGCCCTAGCTGATACTTCAACTGATTGTAAGAATTCAGCTGATAAAATAAGCAGTAAAGCAGAAGCACATCAATCCAATAACGTATGTGGTATAGAATTATCGAGAGATTCACCCACGATTACTCTATCAGGGAAGAAGATAAATGACCAAGTTCCAATGGAATTCCCATATCAACCCGCTTCAGCATCCTCAAACTCACAGGTTTTGATGCTATCCGAATTCACGTTACTTCAATCTGAAGTAGATAAAGTCAATCAATACTTGAGAGACCATCATTGGACTGTAAGTGCTATTCACAACCATTGGTTTGACGAGAGTCCTAGATTGATATTCTTACATGCGCAAAAACAAGATAATCTTGACAATGTGTTAAGTGAGGTAAGAGGAGCATTACAGCAGACTAATTGTGGATGCACATAGTCAATATCAATATGTTCTATGTATGTAATCAATTTTTGCTACAACTACAACCACAACTACAACGCTGATAAACATGGCTATAGTTAGAATGTTTACAATGCTTTCTATCATCATTACATCTATAACCGCATTGGGGCTATCTGAACATATTCAGGAAGCCAAAGCATTCCCTTGTATAGGAGATGCCAATAAAGAATACTGTATTGGATATCATAGCGGAGCGATTCAGGCCCATAGAGATTATAATAGCGGTGACGACAATAACATTGGATTAGAAAATCAGCATCAATGTAGGACCAATCCTGAGTACTGCAAAGGATATGATAGAGGATATAATGATGAATCAGATTTCCTAGGCTAGAAGCACTTTCTTCTCCAGCATTTGATGTATTTATGCTTTAATTACTCAGATTGGTTGAATGGTTGAATGGTTGAATGGTTGAATGGTTGATTGATTGATTGATTGATTTTGTTTCAGATCTTCTGGCGTATAACTGACCCTATCACTATTTAATTTAATGCATCCATGGTAGTATGACTTAACAAGTTATACAATGATTTAATACAATATTGTCCAAATACTGTTGCTATTCTATGTCTATAGGCATTGGACAAAGGCTAGTGCTATAGTATTCCTGTATGCTCTACGGTGACGGCATCCTTTTTCATCTAGAAAAACTATAGCCTTACTCATGTCTTTTGTCGATTACGTTGGGTATTATCTGTTCAATCTGTCGAATTTATCTCGATGCTGTCTGCATCTACGTGTCTCAAATTGCTACGTATAGGTAAAGCATTATTCCACAAATCATACAAATCGAAAAATGATCTGACACATCAATAAAGTACTTTTAACAATATATTGATTAATGAGAAGTTTAATTAGCAAAGATTCGATTGATAATGATTCTAATCATCTAATGAACAGTTGGACATCTGTCACATGCATTATTTGATTTTCTTTGTTGGTAGAATACATAGAAATAAATGTATTTCTAATTCTCTTCTATCCCTTTAAGAGAATGATTCCAATAAACAAACCCTTGCTTGGCTTCGATGAAAAAAATGAAATACTTAGTGTCCTAGACGATGGTATCCTCACGTCGGCAGCAAAAGATGGGGGGAAAAGAGTACGTGACTTTGAATTTGAGTTAAGAAATTTCTTGAAGGTAAATCACGTCATAGCAGTAAATTCCGGAACGGCGGCGCTATACGCAGCGCTACTTGCAGCAGATATCAAAAAAGACGATGAAATTTTGCTTCCATCGTTTACGTTTGTGGCTACTGCTAATTCTGTAGCAGCACTCGGAGCCAGACCAGTTTTCGTCGATATAAATATGCAGGATTACACCCTTGATATTTCCGATCTAAAAAGTAAAATCACTAACAAGTCCAAGGCCATAATACCTGTGCATATATATGGACATCCTTCAGATATGGATGAAATTATTGAAATTGCTAACAAACACTCTTTAGACGTTATAGAAGATGCATGCCAATCAGTAGGATCAACTTACAAACAAAAGCAGACAGGCACGATAGGTCTGATGGGCTGCTTTAGTATGTATGCAAGCAAAGTATTAACATGCGGGGAAGGGGGCGCAATTGCAACAAATAGCAACGACATAGCAGAAAAGCTAAAGATGATAAGAAACCATGGTATGGTGGAAGGTTATGATACAAGAGTTTTTGGGCTTAATCTAAGATTGCCTGAATTGAGCGCTGCCATTGCCAAAGTACAAACGAAGAATCTGTATGCCATGCTGAGCGCAAGAAGAAGAAATGCAGAATTGTTGTCAAAGGCATTGGATGATGCTTCGGAAAAATCCAAAATAAAAATTAAAATAAAATTACCGAGCGAAAGTGAGAACAAGCGATTTAACTGGTATCTTTACACGGTGGCTTTTGAAGACAATAGTACTAGGGATAATGCTAAACGTAAGATGATAGAGAAAGGCATAGGGGCCACAGTATATTATGACCCACCAGTCCATCAGACGCCATATTATAGCCAAATAAGTGAAGAATTGTCATACAAGAACAATGAGAAGAACAAAAAAAAGAACAATGGTAGAAACCTTGCTAAAACTGAGCAAAGCAGTAGGCTGGTTTTATCCTTACCGGTTCATCCGTTAGTCAAAGAACAGGATATAGAAAATATGGGCAATATAATTAAAGAAATTGGATAGGCATTCCCTTAATTAATGCGGATAATGATGGCAATATGATACATTTTAAATTGCAAAATTACAAGATAACAAGCTAAAACTGTGAAGAATATGTAAAATTACTATGTAGCAATTCTTAGTATCATTGTTATCGTAAGAAAACTAGATACTCAGTTCAGTCTTTTTTATATTGTATATATCTCAGAGTATAGTGCAAGAAAAATGAATACTACAAAATTATCTCTGGTATCTATCTTAGCAATCGCAGCATTCATGATCGCTGCAGCAACAGTAGTACCAGGAAACAATGCAATGGCACATCACAAGAATAAGCACAAATTCATAAGCATAGGCAACACAGAAACCACTGCAATTCAAGCGGCAGATAACAGCCAACACGCCTCCTTTGGTGCTGGTTCAACTGGTAATACTGCAACCAACAGCCCCGTAAACGTCCAGTCACAATCAGTCAACTCCGGTTCATCATTTGCAGGTTAAAAATCTGCGATAGAAACCAACATTTTATTTTTTTATCTTCAAGTCAAAATCAACTAGATAATTTGTTATATAAAATTAATATCTAAGGAAATGTAAATCATCTGTTACCAGCTTTGGTATGTTTAGCGTATACCTGCAGAAGAATAGGTTAGATTGAATTAATACGCTAAAGCAACAAGATCTTTATATGTAATTCTGTATAATCGTTGCACTCGCTGGTACAAATTAGTATATAGATCCATTCAAACTCCTGATCATTTTCAATCATCAAAAATTCCCTTAACCCCTAGCCAGGGCAAAGAACAGGGTTAATTAAAGAAATTAACTAGCTGTTTTTCACATGTTATACATGTAAAAATGGACTTGAGCTATCTCTTATGTCTTTGTCTTCAGCGTAAATAAATCTCAAAGGAAATAATGTCAAAATAAAGACATGTGATCTTTAGATATTACACTTTTATTTTGCTGCTCTTCTCTTTTCTTCAAGTTTTTTCTCTATAAATGGCTTGAACTCAGAATGCTTAAACACCGAGGAATATTTGATATTGTTTTGTTTTAACAGGTTTGATGTACCAGTTTCTTCTCTATCAACCACACATACCACTCCTTTTGGTGTGACTCCCTCTGCATTAACTGCATCTATGGATTTCATTACACTTTCACCTGAAGTTATTACATCATCCACTATTACTACAGGTGCAATCATATTTCCTTCAATTCTTTTTTGTAATCCATACCCTTTGACTTCTTTCCTTATGAAAAACCCGTTTAGTCCCTTCTCGTATATGCCATCCATTGTACTTTTAAGTACTACAGCTGTTACCAGTGCAACTGCGCCCATCTCTATCCCGCCGATTGATTTCGGACCGTATTTGTATATCTCATTTAACAGCATCTCAGCAAGAAGATGAGCTCCCTCTTTCTGAAGCGATATGCGTTTTATGTCGTAATAATACTGAGATTTGACCTTCGAAAATAATTGTACGTCTTGAAATACTATGGCGTCTTGTTGAATTATTTCCATTAATTTACTTCTTTTTTCAGCATAAGAGGGCACCATTTGGTCTCCTACTATGCCCATTAATATGAAGCTATATATCGGTTAGATAAAAGTATAATCCTAAGATTTCTTCTGATTAGTCTATTTGGGTATTGTTCTGAGAAATTCTACCAGCTAATTCTCATTTCAGATCACAGCATGACTCACTTTTGATTATGAAGAAGAGTGGGAGGACGAACTGCTAGAAGACGAGGATGCCCTGCTGCCATGACTAGATGATGAACTGCTATGGCCAGATGAAGATGTTGAGGAAGAGGAGGAAGAAGAAGAAGACGACTTGCTGCTATGACCGGATGAGCCGTCATGACTATTGACATTCTTATGTTTAGTGTCGCTATGGCTGCTGTTGTGACCAGATGAGTTATTACCAGAGCTGCTATGGCTGCTGCTGCTATGATCAGTATGTGATTTGGCATTAGTACTAGTCTTTGCTACCGAGGTACTTCCAGTGGTATCATCATGAAAACCAAGAAATACCAGCTTGCCTGGCAACAATGCTGGAGAAGCGACAGGTAAAGTATTGTTCAGTACTGCTGTGTTATTTATTGTTCTTAGCGGTAATATTTGCGGCTTTAGTTGTTGTTGTTGTTGCTGACTTGCTTGCGGGGCTAGTGATGATGGTAGTGGTGTTGTCGTCGATGATAATGGCTTGATAGCCGAATTGCTGATTGGAGCTATTGCTGTCGACGTTGTTGCTGCATTATTGCTGGTAGTAGTTATCCGGTGTGGTTTTTGAGGAGGCGCAGATATGATATTATTTACGGTTGGTTTTGTTGTTATTTGTTTTGGTATGGCAGGCGATGCAGATGGAGTTCCTGCTAATGAAGCTCTTACTGTTTTAGGAATTCCGCATATATGTGATTCAGTTGTATTGACAACCTTGAGAGCAGGATTGGTAGGATCACACAATTTTGCTTTGACTTCGGGCGATATTGTGCTAGCACTATTAGCTCCTGGTGATGATGAGGAAGAAGAAGTTGATGATTGTTGTGCATATACAACGTCTATATTACTCCAAACGCCAAAAATTAAAACACTACCTAGAAAGGAGAATGCTACAAAAACTAAGGCAACATTATTCATATTAATGTGTAAAAGCAAAATTATTATTAATATTAACTAAATATAAACTAGATAGTTTTTTATAATATTGTCATCTTGATATAAATACTAGAAAAAAATTAAGCGCTCATGCAGTGCTCGTTTCTAAGGCTTAGCTCCGTACGTATTTACTTTATGCAAATACTGTTCGATGATGAGTACTGATGACGATGCACTAGGTGATGGTTGTTAGACTGTACCTAAAAGGGGACATTCAGCACAGCTAGTACATAATTGTTCTTATAAGTGCTATCTAAACTTCAACGAATTTGCTGTGGTGTCTAGCAATTGACTGTACTTGGATATATCTGGTTTTTCTGACGCTTGAGAACTAAACAAATTGCTGACAACAAGGCCCAATCGATATGTTTTATCGGGTGTTTTGAATTCATAGAACTTTGCTTGCATGACAGCATTAGGATTAAGATTGAGTGATTTGAACAGTCTTCCTCCTATTCCTCCACCAGGACCTAAATTGCTCTGGTTACTACTACTGCTACCCATTGATGGCATACTACCTGCGTTCTCCTCTTGAGCCTTTATGAGAGACGAAAAGGGACATTCTATCGTTGCAACATTAAAAGTTTTGCCATCGATGACAGATGTCGTGTTTTGAGCTAATGGTTTGCAAACCTTGGATATGGAAAAGGCTTGCGGATTACCTATTTCTGAGCTAAATGCCGCAACATCTGAATTGTTAACCACTTGTAGCATCATTTGAGGCCTTGCAAAAGGAATGGAAGACATACCAAATAACGACGAAGATTGATTTCCTTCACTTCCAGGATGCATAATTACACTTAAACCAAGTATTGGCGGCATCTCTCTTCCAGCCCAGCCATCAGGAAATACAATATCCGTAATTCCAAATCGTGGGTTACTATAGTGACCACTAACTTCCTTTTGTGGGCCAAAGAGATTCTTCATTAAAGCAGAAAAATTCTGAGATCCTAGAGTATTGTTACTCAACTGAGAATAAGCTATCTGATAATAAAGGGATGAGAAGACAAGCGGAAGAAGAAGAAGAATTAAAACAGCTGTTATTGTAATTGGCATTAGATTTGATACTCTCATTACTATGTCACCGAAGACTACTTTCGCTCTGTTATTTATAATTTATACTGTCGACAGTGGTGCTGAGCAATTAACTAGCAGACTCCAGACTTACGCCAATTTCCTGTCTTTAGCGTCCCACATGAAAATGCCGCTGAAATCGTAGAGAAAAAAAGGAAGGAAAGTTGTTGCTGTGAGGTTTATTTTGATGTCTTTATGCTACCTTAACCAGTGCCTGTGCTTCCAGCGTTGCAAAGCTGTATCTGGACATTAAGTGGCAGGTTTGCAAACGCATCTGCGATTGAGCCTGGACCATTTGCAGCATGTTGACCGTTATCAGCTGCTTCAATGCACTTGTTTCTGGTGTCGCCTACTTTGGTTCCATAATTTCCTTTTCCCTTGCCCCATGCAAATGCAGGTGTTGTAGCTGCGACAGTACCTATCACTAAAGCTGCTGCTAAGACAGCAATTATTCCGAGAGTTGTGTGGTTCATTTAATCTACTAAACTAAACTATGCATATTTGCTTTCAGCAACATCTTGCTATGGTTTTCTTAACTACAATTTACCATTTAATCGTCTTCTAGAAGTATTTAATATCAGTCCTTAGGACTTTAGTTGCGAAATAGGAGCAATTAGCAAGTAACAATCTTACTTAACATCTTATTCAGAAATTCCTAGTACTTTGTGTACCTCAAAGAGAGATGAAAAAAATCTCGAAATCACTTAAATAAACAACTATGTTGTGATTCGATGCAAAAATATAATTCTATCCATTATGATTTTGTGACTAAAATCCTCCTACATACAGCAATGGTTCATGCGTATTACTAGGTTCTCCTTTGAAGTAACCATGGCCATCACCGTCACATGCTGTTGATGATGTAGAACCATCGCTAATAAGAGCACTGCGTACTTCTGAAGGAGAGGCGCTTTGGTGAGAAGCCTTATACAAAGCCGCAGCGCCCGCTACGAATGGAGATGCCATACTCGTACCAGAAAGTGTAGCGTATGAGTTGTCTTTGTAAGTAGATAGGATATTTACACCTGGTGCTGCAATGGATACTGCTTTTCCAAAATTGCTAAAATCAGCCAGTGTGTCATCGTTTCCATGTTTTGTAGGTGGTCCTATTCCTCCACATTTACCATCACTATCTGCAATCGCTGAAACTGTAATTACGTTAGGATTGCTTGCGGGCGAAGAAGTCGAAGCATCCTTGTGTTCGTTCCCTGCTGCCACAACATATGTTATACCTGCTTGTACCGAATTATTTATTGCAGCATCAAGTGCAGGGGAACTGCACTCACATCCAAAACTCAAGTTAACGACATCAATTTCATTAGCATGTTGAGTTACATAGTCTATACCTTTGATAATAGTAGAAATCGCACC
>DATFDI010000167.1:0-51894 GCA_035252175.1 Nitrososphaeraceae archaeon | reverse complement strand
GGTGCGATTTCTACTATTATCAAAGGTATAGACTATGTAACTCAACATGCTAATGAAATTGATGTCGTTAACTTGAGTTTTGGATGTGAGTGCAGTTCCCCTGCACTTGATGCTGCAATAAATAATTCGGTACAAGCAGGTGTAACATACACTGTATCATCAGGAAATGATCACAAAGATGCTTCGACTTTTTCACCTGCAAACGATCCGAACGTGATCGCGGTCTCCGCAATAGCGGACACCGACGGTAAATGTGGCGGGATTGGAGGACCCACAAATCATGGAAATGATGACACACTTGCTGACTTTAGCAATTATGGAAAAGTGATATCGATTTCCGCGCCAGGTGTAAATATACTTTCTACATACAAGGATAACTCGTATACAACCCTCTCTGGCACGAGCATGGCATCACCCTTTGTTGCAGGAGCGGCTGCTCTATACAAGTCAGTTCATAAAAGCGCATCCCCTTCGGAGGTGCGTACTGCCCTTTTAAATGAGGGGTCTACCGCATCAAATACCTGCGACGGCGATGGTCATGGCTATTTTGTGGGTGATCCTGACGGCTTGCATGAGCCATTGCTGTACGCCGGAGGACTCTGATACCCAATGTAAAGTTAGAATTTTCCAGGCTTCAGTCAGTCTCTTGCCTGCGAAGCTGGCACTGAACTTATTTACGACTTCCATGGATTTGGTTAATTCTTTTATGGTTTGTTATAGACTTGACTTTCGAATGTTGATTCGTTTGATAATGTGATACTTGTACTATTGTTGCGGACGGTCTGTTACCACATGTGGTATAATACTGATTGCTGACTCTTGATACACTTACCTGCTGCAAGGCTAATACAGGAAGGTCGTATCGATTAAAATAGGATGATTTACCCGAGAGACTTGCATTGAAAGAACCATGATTCTGTTCTTCACAGAGGGCGAATTGCATTTTGCAAGTCTTCAAGAGAATATATTGGCAAAGAACAAGCGAAGTTCTTACAGACAAATGCTACTTCGGCTTTATTTTCATTATCTAAACTTGTGCTTCTGCCTGCAAAGAGGGGATATTTCTGGAGTTTTTCTAACTGCGCGGCGTCCTTTAAGATAACACTAGTTCCTTCCGGGAGATATTGTTTGTTTAACCAATGTGTCATTTCATAGGGAACTCCCATATCAGGCCTCTGGATGATAAGTATGTCAAAAGGGTTCTTCTTCAAATACCTCGACATGGTCACTAGTAATTGTCCGAATCCAAATGGATTCTTAACTGCAGGGGTGCTCGCGGCCTTAATAATCTGTTCTGCCTTTTTGAGGTAATCGTTATTTTGGACAATATGGAAAAGCCTAAGCAAGTTATGTGCTGCCATTGAATTACCACTAGGAATGGCAAGATCATAGAAGTTCTTTGTTCTAATTATGAGCTGCTCATGATCATCGGACGTAAGAAAAAGGCTTCCACCGCTGCTATCCCAGAAATGCTTTAGCATAAAGTCGGTATAATTCAATGCCTTTTCGAGATACTCATCTTTGCATTCAATCTCAAACACATCTAGCAAACTGCTAACGTAAAACGCATAGTCATCAAGATATGCGTTGAGCTTCGAAACACCATTCTTAAATGTTCTGCGCAATCTGGGTTCGTCTTTAAAGGCTATATTGGTTTCGATGAAATTTATAGCATTTAATGCATAGTCCAAATATTTTTTATTATCTGTAATACGGTATCCTTTAGCAAACCCAGATATCATAAGGCCGTTCCATGATGTCAGAATCTTGTCATCGGTTCCCGGCCTGACTCTCCTATCCCTAATTCCAAAGAGCTTTTTACGGGCACCTTTCAGAATCTGTTCTATCGCATTCGAGTCTATGCCATATCTTTGTGACAAGCTATTCAATGATGCAACTGTGCTTAGAATGTTCTTTCCCTCAAAGTTCCCACCATCAGTCACCCCATAGCAATCACAAAATATACTAGCGACTGTAGGGTCTCCTAGAGTTTCTAGTATTTCGCTCTTCGACCAGACGTAGAATTTCCCTTCTTCGCCATCGGAATCGGCGTCTTGAGCAGAGTAAAAGCCGCCTTCGGGAGAGGTCATTTCCCTGATAATAAACTCAAGGGTGCTTTCCACGGTTCTCATGTAGCTTTCCCTGCCGGATATCTGATATAGTTCTGCATACAGTTGCGATAAAAGAGCGTTGTCATAGAGCATCTTTTCAAAATGAGGAACCAGCCATTTCTGGTCGGTGGAATATCTAGAAAATCCTCCGCCCAGGTGGTCGTGAATTCCACCCGCAGCCATTTTGTCAGCAGTAAACATGACAAAATCTCTGAAGCGGCTTATTTTTGACATATCATAATACCGTAGCATGAACAGAAGATTTGAAACATTAGGAAATTTCGGAGCGTGACCAAAGCCGCCATAGGCAGGATCTACCATATGAAGCAAGCCCATTGCAGCCTCGTCCAAAGCTGACTTGTCAATGTCTATGTGTTGGCCTTGTACTTCGATGTCCATGGCTATGGAAGACAAAGATTGCATGAATTCTGATGCAGCAGAATTAACCTGCTCTTTACTGGTATGGTATGATTGTGACATTTGATTTAAGATAGTTCTAAAACTCGGCATTCCATACCTACTGTCGGCAGGAAAATATGTTCCTACGTAATAGGGCTTTTGGTTAGGAGTCAAAAATACCGATAACGGCCATCCGCCATTCCCGGTCGCGAGCTGGCATACCCTCTGGTATATGTCGTCTATATCGGGGCGCTCCTCTCTATCTACCTTAATATTGATGAAATTCGCATTCATCATCTTAGCAGTATCTTCATTTTCGAAGGACTCATGAGCCATAACGTGACACCAGTGACATGCGCTATAACCTATACTGAGGAAAATTGGTTTATCTTCGCTTTTAGCTCTGCACAGAGCTTCTTCACCCCAAGGATACCAGTCAACAGGATTATAAGCATGCTGCAGCAGATATGGGCTGCTCTCAGTAATTAATCTATTAGCTTTGCCCTTGTTGTCATTGTGTCTACTCTGTGATTGCATCGTCATCAACTATTGGCAGCAATGATATTTAAGACTCGTTTGTAGCATGTGGGACTATGAAATCATCAAGTGTATTTTACCGTGTTTCCAAATACGGTAGCGACTGTTAGAACCGGTCTGAAAAGCGATATCAGGCGTTCTCAGGACAGCTTCTATGCCGGCAGACCAAGCGTAGCGAAAGGTATTAGGCTCATGCGGACTCTTTGGTGCATAGATTCATTTGTTTGTGGTCTTGAAAATGAACTTCGCAAAAGTCATTATCGCACTCATAGCAATGCCAGTCAGACAGAGTATAACATACCATGCATCGTCCTGTTGGTTTATTGTAATCAAAATTCTTTCTAGGTTTCGATGGCTTGTGCTGCTGTTGTCCCTTCAACAATGAATCCCCACAGGAAAAATAAGAAACCTAAACAAGTACTATCATTTCACCAAGGTGGGATATACATTTGCTAATATACATAGTATCCCTGCTTGTTCTTGCTCCAACTTGAATCACTAAGAATTATAATTATATAAGAATTAGCTTCCATATTAAAATACCCATTCGTGTACCTGCTATGACACAATTCTTAGGTTCTTTAAACATTTGTCTATTTTCTATGAGTCGATCTCAAACTATAAACCTTTCCAAACCTGAAGTGGTGCTGCAAGACTCCGTACAAGCGTTCCACTAAATGCATTTATTCCGAAGAGATTCTTGTCAATAGTTATAGTATAGGTCACGTAACAACAAAGTATGCGAACGATTCGCACAAAACGTTTGTCAAAAACGATCTTCCGCGTAGGGAATATACACGACTTCGAGATCTTCTGCCGCTTCGGTGTTGTTGTGAATTCGTCTTGCCTCATTTACTAAATCTATAGTATTCTCGTATCTAGCACTAAAGTGAGTTAGGTAAAGTTTTTTAGCTGAACACGACTTAGCCAGAAAAGCAGCTTCGGTAGCCGTACTATGAAAGCTCTCCACCGCTTTGGCGTGCTCGTCTTGGCCATAGGTCGATTCATGGATTAGGAGATCGCAACCCTTAAAGAAGCGACGCAATTTTTCTGTTGGTCTAGTGTCACCAGATATACCAATTTTTCTGCCTGGCCTCGGAGGTCCAACTACCTGAGATGAGCATAAAGTCCTACCATTCATAAGAATATCATTGCCTTTCTGCAGTTCACTATATAATTCTCCCTCAGGGATCCCTAGGCGTTTGGCTTCCTCAATATCAAATTTGCCCGGCCTATCAAATTCTGTCACACAGAAAGAATACGCAGGAACGGAGTGAGATGATTCGCAGCAAGTAATTTGATAGTCTCTTGATTTTGTTACAACACCTTCTCGTTCAATAGTATGAAGATTAACTTCAAAGACAAGTCCGAAATGTATGATTCTCATGTTCTCCTTTATGAATTCTGCCAACCTAGGTTCCCCAAATATATCAACTGCTCTCTGTCTGCCTTGTAGTGACATTGTCTGCAAAAGTCCGAGTAGCCCTACACAGTGGTCGGCGTGCATATGCGTTACAAAGATCTTCATTTTTCTGTTCATGCCAAGTCGAGCTTTGATGAAATTTTGCTGCATACCCTCGCCCGCATCGAATAGTAACAGTTCTGAGCCCCTTGTCAAGGCTATCGATGATAAACCTCGTTTGAAGGTAGGAACAGCTGCTGAAGTTCCAAGGAATGTTATTCTTAGTTCTGTCATTTGTCAATTGACCTTTGGATGCCGTAATCTTACTAGGTAAAGGGGCCTAAAAGTCATTGTAAAGTTCATTCAATTCAAGCACTGTATGCATAAGTTAATTGTCTTTTGATATTATATCGGTCTCCATTGGATTTTGAAGGCCAGTATTTTTAATATTTTCCTATACATCAATGATTTTTTTATCATACATATGAGATGACCCAAGATAATTCTATACTGGTGATGCGCGAAAACAATGAGCAGAACGCGATTATTGAGCATGCTTTTTTTCCGTTTGAGACAGACGCTAACCCGAGCGCATTCGCGGTTCGTCGAGGTAGGAAGCACACGAGGTCCTAGGCATCAATGACCCAGTAACTCAACAGTCGGATCTATTGGTTGTGTTTACTGTGTAGATTTAAATGCGGAGGTAGCCCGCTAGTACCACCGCAAATAAAAGGCCCCATTTCGAGTGCCGCAAGATCCAACACGTAGACGTGTCAGCATGGCTACGCCGCCTTAGGATTGCTCCCTCCCGGACCTCATCCATTTCGACGATTCGCAGTCAAACCCATGCCTTCGCATGGTTCGCCGCTCATAACCATCCGACACGGCATGCTCTCATATCAGCAGCACAAGCGGGAACCCCCTATCTGCGGATTTATCTAGCAGTTTCTGATCCCAGCATGAAGCCGATTTCTAGTGTTAGTAGGGTACGGCTAGCACCCTGATCCTCCCTACCTCCGCAATCTCAGTGTGCAGAATCATTATATTTGTTTATTACGGACAAAACCCAATCGGATTTCGCGATTGTGATTTAGCTCATATATCGAAAAAGTCTTGTCTGTAATGTGTAGTTCTGGTACTTTTCCGTGCCGTCGTAAAAAACCAGCTCTCTTTGTAGTGCTTCAATAGGCCTCTTCACAATTCTTCCTTTGCACCAATACGTGGAGTTGTTAGGCGTGTGACTGTGTTACATGCTGCACAAATCTCAGATGTACATTCCCTTCCACATGTTCGACATAGACGAACACTGCCTTTCTCCGTGAATAACCTCAGGAGCTTGGAAATTTTCATTGTCGAATTGTATATGTTATATTTGATACCTGGATGACTGTTTTCAAACTTGTTTAAGAATCCTCTAAGATCAGCCCTGATACTTTCATGCATATAGGGACATTGTTCTGACTGGAAGGGGATATCCCTTTGTAAAGCATAGAATACGATCTCCTGCTCGTAAAGTTCGACGAACGGTTTTATCTTTTTCAATTTATTGGTACCATACAGAACGGGCTGTGGATAAGTCCATCCGATTCTATCGACATCCCCAGCAAGAATATTTATCATAAAGCTTTGAATCTGATCGTCTAAGTTGTGAGCTGTTGCAATAACATTTGCTCCTACTGCCTCAGCAGCAAGGTCCATCGCCCTTCTGCGAAAAGTCCCACAGATAGAACACGAAGTCATTTTTTCAGCCGACCTCGATTTTATTGCTTGATCCATATCTATTCCATAAATTTCCTTGTATGATAGAACCTTGTTGGGTATACGAATATTGGAACAAAAATCTTGTACGATCTTCAGTGATTCATCACGATAGCCTCCAATTCCCTCATCTATCGTTATAGCAATAAGATCCGTTGCTCTGTGACGACTGTCTAAGATCTTCTTCAATATATATAGAAGCGATAAACTATCCTTGCCACCAGAAACAGCAACAGCGACTTTGTCGTTGTAGTTAAGCATTGAATATTTTGCCATTGTTCTTGATGTTTTTTGTTCTATCGATCGCAGAAAACACCTCTTGCAAAGATATTCTCCCGAGTAACGGCGATGATATACGCTAGAGTTAATCCTGCATTTATTGCAGGTAGGTGACGATAGACTATATGATGACATTACAAAAGTTAACGAACATTAGAGACTAAATAGGATTATCTTGTATCATTTTCATAACATCTCGAATTCTCATGATAAACGAAAGCTTAAACTTTAACGTTTGGTCTAGTTCGATGAGTCATGAATTCACTATATTTAATGACAGAAAATAAATGGAACCTCCTATTGGTTATCGAACTGCATTCCATATGTCGTGTTGCTACTTGCCGGCCGCCATGAGTTCTGCTATTTCGGTTTGGTCAGATATCATGTTTCCTACATCAGAAATCCTGATATACCTTGCTTTGTCGGGCATATCTGGGAAAGTAAACAACTGTCCTCCTGCGTTTAGAGGAGAGCTTTCTGCAACTCCTACATTTGTGAAATGCTTGCCATCTGTGGATGCTTGGACGGTGAAAAAGTTTATACTCTTATCGCCATTTGGAAAAGCGATCCCGATATTGCATACCATCTTTTCTGCTCCTAGGTCAAGCTGAAGCCACTGACCAGAATTGGATGAGCCGGGAATATCTTTATTGTCATTGGATACCGACTTACCAAACAATTTGGCGTCTGTGCTTTTAACGGTCCATGCTGTTTGCATATTATTATCCAGCAGAGTTATAGGAGAGGTGGAATTAGTCCTCTGGGATTTGGCCGAGATTTGTAAGGCATGAAGCCTGTCGGCGCTGTCGCAGCCTTGCTTATCAGACAATGCTATGTAGCCGGTTCCTGGACCTGATTGATCTGCACTGGAGGTTCTCACACTCGGACTTGCCCCGGATGTAACATTGACCAGCAAATATTGCGATGTATACTGTCCATCAGGAAAATATGCATGCAACTCATAATTGAGTATGCCTTCTGGGCCGACTATCTGGAAATCGTTTGAGCCTATCTGCCTTTGTGCATAGAGCTCAACAGGTTGAGCCTCCATATCGATCAGATACGCACTTACCCTGGAGGGTTCTTTATTGAATTGGAAATGTACCGTATTACCTAGTTGAATCGGTACGGGAGGATTTGATCCATCCTCTGGGGGAAGAGCTGACGGTATAGAAATTTTTTTCATTTCTCCACTATTTGCGAGAACGAACGTTGACATTGGATAAATCTTATTATCATAAGTCAGCGTGATTTGGGGCACATTGCCTGTCTGTCCTGCCGGAATTAAGTTCTCCGAATTTTTCGCATGGACGCTGACGACCATTAACGAAAATATATTGAAAATCACTAATAACATTGCAACAGCAATAGGCATCCCCTCTCGAAGCCTTTTTGCACAGTTGATCGCGCATGTGACTTGTTTCGTATTCTTTGGAAAATGCATCTCCATTCTAAAGACCGTAGGCCCAAATATTTACGTCATATTCAATATAGTACGCAAATAATGTTACGAAATATGATTTTAGTACTCTTTAATCAATCTTGAAATAAGGAGCTTGTTATCATCATAGCGTCGAAGTATTTCAATACATAGAACTAACAGATGCCAAGCACGAGCGTGTAAAAGGCTAAATGTATTGGGAAAAAATTATTATCACTGAGTTCGAATTTTTGCTACTACGGAGCTAAAAGTCAAGTCATCGAACCAATGATGTTCATCGAACACAAGCACAAATAAATTCTACATCACGGAAAAGGAAGAACGAAAGGAAAAGTCTGTAACTGGGTTCCACACGTAGTGTTGTCTCTACACCCGAACACTTGTTGAAATTTTTGTTCTGTCTGCACAGTGATATTTTGCAATAAAGGTGCATCCGTGAGTCCAACTGCTCGAGCTTCTGCGACCCTCAGCAAATGTGATGTTCCAACTACAAGGGCTCCCATTAAGGTCAAGAAAAACAATCTTTTGCTGGTTATCCATGAAATCTCCAAAGGCTCAATAAAATTTCCATTTGATATTATAAATGGCTTCAGGAATTATTGGTGCGTAACTTGATGCTAGACCATCTACTAGAAGACGAATAAAATGATAACAATAGAAAATTATTATTAGCTAAAAAACTAATGCTCCGTTCCTACTACGTGATTGAGAAATAGCTTCGCTTCACAACGCATTCTCACGATTATTGGAGTACTTTTTTGTGGCGCCTTGACTATTAATACAGAAATAAAATTGACCGAGGGTCACTTTTACCAAATTCTGCTGCCAGAAGTATAGGGCACTTACACAGAGGGCATTCCTTGTCTGTAGTCCATAACGATCCGTTATGTGGTAACGAAGTTGCTGTTTTACTCTTATAATTGGGACATCTAAGAAATCTCTTCTTAGTTCTGGTTGACCTGGTTATCTTCAATTCCTCCTATCTAAAGACTGCACAGCTACCCATTATCACTGAGAAGCAATATAATCTGGCAGTTTCTAAAACAAACCCGTGCAAGTCGTCATTGTTTGTTGGCTCTTCGTAAATAAAACATTTCGAAATGTTACTATATTGAGTCCACAAGTCCCGTCGCTTTCGCGGCTATAAAGAGACAATATATCCACAATACATCGGATATAATATATTGCCAAATTCAATTAAAGCAGCGTCATATTACAGATGTCTTCAAAACGACAAGGAAATTTTGTTGTTCGCCAAATTAAGGGGGGAGACCTAACTAGAGGTTTTTTTGATACATTGTCCAATCTTGCACCCGTAGGTAATCTCATAACTCAAAATAAAAGAGCTGAAAAGATTCTATCGAAAATTAGATCATATCCGTTCCATGCAACATTCGTCGCTGTGAAAGAAGATGGCGAAGTTATCGGCTCCATTACAATATTAATCGAGCAAAAATTTATACATGATGGAGGAAAGGTCGGGCATATCGAGGATGTCGTGACAAGAAATGGGTATGAAGGAAGAGGGGTCGGGAAAGCGTTAGTCGTTAAAGCCATAGATTTTGCGGCAAAAGAGAAATGCTACAAAGTTGTCCTTGACTGCTCAAGAAGTAATATCGAATTTTATCAAAAACTAGGGTTTAAGCAGCATGAAATTTCAATGAGAATGGATTTGTAGTCAAGGCGGCTGGACCTTATAATTCAATAGTTTTAGGAAATACACACAACACAAACCACCAATCGAACAAGTCATTGATGTCAAACCTAGGCTACGGTCACGTTTTGAATATTCTATTTCGAGCCAAATTATATTCTAGCAAGTGTGTCTGAGCTGCATATCTCTATATGTATCGCTTGGAAGGATCCATAGAACTTCATGTTAAGATAACAGATTCGCGCAATAATGTCATCTGAGCCTAAAACACTTGCATGCGTTGCATAAAGATATCATTCTGGTCATCTATATCGTGCCGCATACGTGTCTAAATTATCTGCAGCCAAATCTTTTTTGAATTGGTTTCGTATCAGCCTCCCGTATACCACGAGGTCGCGAGCAAGCATGCTTAAACGCTTAGACAATTGAAGATTGATAATTTCGCCGTTTGAATCCAGGTCTTGTCCACTATTGATCGACACGCCATAAGGCATACTCCATCCATAGCATTGCCTTACAGCGGTGCGCATCTGGTCCATGACAGTCAGGCCCTTTTCGTGTGATGTACATATATAGCCAAATGTCTTACCTGCAAATTCTTCCCAGAAGTGGTCCAAAAAATTCTTCATCGTTCCCGACATAGAGCCGTGGTAATCTGGTGAAGCAAGTACGAAGGCATCCGCCCATTCCACTTTTTTTGAAATTTTTTTGACATTTTCGTAGAACATATCCGCTGGACTCAAGGTGGGACTGTAAAAAGGCAGTCTAGTCTCTCTTAGGTTCAGAAGATGCACGTCGGCGCCGAACCTATCTGCAGCAATCTCTAGTATAGTTGATAATATCATAGTGCTATTTGAATGCTCCCGAGGGCTTCCGGCAACCCCCAGTATTCTTGTTAAACTTCCTTCCTCGTCTTTATCCATCATCGCTGGTTCATGTTCAACTTTCGTCATTATTATCAAGTTCTTATATCGTATTTCCTATAAATAACCTGAATTAGTTATTTATCAATAATATATTTTGTTTACCAGATTAGATATATCTCTTGTGAATGTCGACTAGGAGTTGTCTCTGTATCTAATTCTGGACTGACTTATTAAGGCAAACGATCAGTCGATTAAAAAATGTTCTGATGCAAATATAGGGAAAACAGAAAACCGTCTGCGTTCAGTCAGTCTGTATTCTGTTATAAAAATGCGTTATAAGCAAAGTTAAAGGTGTGTTTTTCTTTGTTCATATTTTAGCGGATGAATATCTATTTGGTTGTCAGCAAACTTGCGAATGTCGTCCTCTAAACCAAAGTGAATTAAACGCGTGACTCCCTTACTTCTATCATCTTACTGTTAAATTATTTATAAAAAAGTATAATACATAGCCAAGATATTCGTATTCCGTGAATTCGCATAAAATCGTAAATGGCAAGAGGATCTCATTAACAGCGACATCGCTGTTGGTTTTTATTCTGATCAGTGCCATGACAATAAGTAGTCCGTCTTTAATATTTGCTAGTAAAAGTGGAAGTACCTCTGGACCTTCAACAGGAGGAGGTCAACAGGCAGCAGCACCACCAACAGGAGGAGGTCAACAAGGGGCAGGTGCTTCAACCTCGGGGGCAGCACCTCTGACCACAGTTGCCAACCAGGCGCCTGACACACCTGTGACGAAAGACCTAGTGCAGCCAACTTCTAATGCAGCATCAAGCGCAGCATCTGCCGCAGGGGCTCCATCGGGAGCTGCATCTGCAGCAGCTGCAGCAGCCGCCGCCGCCGCTAATAATGGCGCAACTCCGACATCAGCAGCTGCAGCAGCCGCCGCGGCAGCAGCATCTAATGGTGCAGGCGCAGGCGGAGCCGCAGCAGCAGCCGCGGCAGCAGCCGCGACAGGCGCTGGAGCTCCAGCAGGTGCTGCATCAGCAGCCGCAGCCGCAGCCGCCTCTGCAGCAGCAAGTGGTGCGTCACCAGCAGCAGTAGCAGCAGCAGCATCTGCTGCAGCTGCAGGAGCTGGAGCTTCGCCAGCAGCAGCAGCAGCAGCAGCAGCAGCCGCCGCTGGCGGTGGAGCAGCCGCTTCTACGGCAGCAGCAGCTTCAGCGGCCGGAGCACCATCAGGAGCTGCATCAGCTGCAGCAGCTGCGGCAGCTGCTGCTGCAGCAGGGGGAGCAACTCCGACATCAGCAGCTGCAGCAGCCGCAGCGGCAGCAGCATCTAATGGCGCAGGCGCAGGCGGAGCCGCAGCAGCAGCCGCGGCAGCAGCCGCGACAGGCGCTGGAGCTCCAGCAGGTGCTGCATCAGCAGCAGCAGCCGCAGCAGCTTCAGCCGCAGCAGGCGGAGGTTCAGCAGCAGCAGTAGCAGCAGCAGCATCTGCTGCAGCTGCAGGAGCTGGAGCTTCACCAGCAGCCGCAGCTGCAGCCGCCGCAGCAGCAGCAGGTGGAGGGACAGCCGCTTCTACGGCAGCAGCAGCTTCAGCAGCGGGTGCCTCTGCAGCAGCAGCCACGGCAGCAGCAGCAGCAGCCGCTTCTGCAGCGTCAGCCTCAGCATCGGCTGGCGGAGCGTCAGCTTCAGCGGCAGCAGCAGCTTCCTCATCCGGAGCAGCAGCCGCAGCAGCCGCAGCAGCAGCAGGTGCGGGTGGTGCAGGAGCTGCAGCAGCCGCAGCAGCCGCAGCAGCCTCAGCAGCCGGGGCGCCAGCAGGCGCTGCATCAGCAGCCGCAGCAGCCGCTGCTTCAGCAGCTGCAAGCGGAGGTTCCGCAGCAGCAGTCGCATCAGCAGCAGCCTCAGCAGCCACTAGTGCAGGTGCTTCGTCAGCAGCAGCAGCCGCAGCAGCAGCCGCAGCAGCAGGTGGTGGCGCAGCGGCGGCTACAGCCGCAGCTGCCTCAGCAGCAGGTACATCTTCAGGAGCAGCATCAGCGGCAGCTACAGCCGCATCAGCCGCATCAGCCGCAGCTTCCGCAAGCGCAGCCGCAGCTGGAGGAGGTGGAGCAGCAGCAGCCGCAGCAGCAGCTTCCTCATCCGGAGCAGCCGCAGCAGCAGCCGCAGCAGCCGCGGGTGCAGCTGGCGGCGGAGCAGCAGCAGCCGCTGCCGCTGCCGCTGCCTCAGCAGCCGGGGCTCCAGCAGGTGCTGCATCAGCAGCCGCAGCAGCCGCAGCTTCAGCAGCTGCAAGCGGAGGTTCCGCAGCAGCAGTCGCATCAGCAGCATCCGCTGCGGCAGCAGGAGCTGGAGCTTCATCTGCAGCCGCAGCTGCAGCAGCAGCCGCCGCTGCAGGTGGAGGAACAGCCGCTTCTACAGCCGCAGCAGCTTCAGCAGCGGGTGCCTCTTCCGCAGCAGCCGCAGCAGCAGCCGCTTCGGCAGCAAGTACGACATCGCCCACCGCAGCAGGCTCGGCAGCAGCCGCAGCAGCAGCCGCAGCAGGTGGAGGTAGCGGCGGAGCAGCCGCAGCCGCAGCAGCCGCCGCGGCTTCCGCAGCCGGGGCTCCAGCAGGTGCTGCATCAGCAGCAGCAGCTGCTGCTGCTTTAGCAGCCGCAGGTGGAGGTTCCGCAGCAGCAGTCGCATCAGCAGCGTCCACAGCAGCTTCTTCTGCTGGGGCTTCTTCAGCCGCAGCAGCTGCTGCTGCCTCTGCAGCTTCTTCTGCTGTTAGTTCTGCCACAGCTGTCGCGGCAAGCACTGCATCGGCTTCGGCGGTTTCCGCAGCGACTTCTACGGCAACTTCTGCAGCAGGAGCATCATCTGGAGCCGCTTCAGCTGCCGCGTCAGCAGCAGCAGCAGCGGTAACAGCCGGAAAGTCTCCAAACGCAGTAGGCTTTGCAGCAGCAGCAGCAGCTGCAGCCGCTTCAGGTGCAGGTTCAAATGGCGCAGCAGCCGCAGCAGCAGCAGCTGCCGCTTCAGCAGCAGCAGCAGGAGCATCATCAGGTGCCGCATCGTCAATAGCAGCCGCAGCCGCAGCAGCAGCAGCTTCCGGCGGGTCTCCGACGAGCGTCTCATCAGCAGTAGCAGCCGCAGCAGCCGCAGCTGGTGCCTCGCCAGCAGCTGGAGGTGCAGCTGCAGCTGCAGCCGCAGCCGCAGCAGCAACCGGTTCATCAGGAGCATCATCCGCAGCAGCCGCAGCATCATCGGCTGCCTCGACTAGCTCATCTTCGTCAGCCGCGGCCGCAGCCGCAGCCGCAGCATCAAAAGGTGGGTCTAATGCACCAACCCAGCCATAACAGCCGAGTGGTGATTTTATAACCAAATAGCCGAAAAAAAGAATGCATCGCTCATTTGAGACGATGCTTCGAAATCTTTTTTCTATTATCTGCAGTTTCTCAAACGTTTAGATAAGCAACAATTAACATTATACTATATCTTCAGCATGATGTATGAGCTTACGTAAAAATGGCGGATCAGTACAATTTGGAGATCTTTCTAGGAGTTCACGATGTTGAACCTGTGGGATCGACACTGCGCTGCACAGTGTAGCGCTGAGTAAAGCGTTAAAGCCAGGATGACAAGACTTTACTGCGGTGGAGGAATTATATGACTGCAAAATCATCACCGTACTGAATGAGGGGGCATATGTAGGCATTAAATGGCTATTAAGGGCATTTATAGCCAAGCATTTATATGGTCGTTGAACCACATCCACTACATGGCAGAAAGAACATCAAATGAATATAACGCAAGTAAAACTCAATCTGATAGGGATGTATACGACACCGTTAAGGAGAACTTTTTAAGAACAATCGACGAGATGGCGAAGGTTCAGCCGCAGTTTTCCCAATCAATTTCTAATCTACAGATAGATTATATCCAAACTACCAAGAATATGATCCAAAATATAGCTTCGACACAAAGGCAATTTAGTTCAGGGCTGAATATCCCCGGCGCAGGTCAGTACTCAGAGCAAATTGCGAAACAGTCAACAGAACTTACAAACAATACGATTAGAGCAGTCGGTATCAACAATCAACTAGCCATAAATGCTTTAGATGCTGCACGAGAAAACCTCAAAATTTATAACCGGACGATTGATGCTGTAACAGACTTCAGCACAAATATTGCGAAAGCATGGGGATCTTTCTTTTCCGTCCAGCAGCAAAATTTCTTTGCTAGATAAACAAGAGCTTCTCGTTCTGAATGTTCTAGTGGCACTGATTGTGCCACCACATATTTTGAAGTTAGACAAAAGGGTTCCAGAAGGCACACTAGTTTAGCCCTCCTGGCAGACTCAAAAATAACAATTTCTCAGTCTAAACTCTTCAGTAAATACAATCCATTCCTAAGCATCCCGTGATCATTATTAAGATAAACCGCATTCTTAGGACTATTTAACCTCTTAATTTTATTTAATATTTTGTCAAGTTCTTTTTCTGAATATATAGAATTATACCATTTAGTAGAGCCGTGTAATCTAAGATAGAGTCCACCGTTTGCTGCTATAAGCCTTTTAGGAAGATCTGGGGCGTTAACTGAACAAAAGATTACACCCATTTTTTCAACATCATTAATTTTTGACCACCACGATCTGTCTCTGAACTCTACTACAGCTTTGCTCGCTAATTGGGTTCCGTGTATAAAGTATTGAATGGTTTCAAGGTTTTCATCGTTAAATTTGTAGTCTGGTGGTAGTTGAAATAGCCAAAAATCAATTTTGCTTTCAATCGGAGAAAGCAGAGATCTGAAGCGCTGCCAGAGTTCATGCGACCTTCCCTTTAATCTCGTATAGTGTGTAATCGATCGGTGGACTTTAATAGAAAAACTAAAGCCAGAAGGAGCCGTCAACCACGTTTTCAGCCAGTTCTTAGTGGTAAAACGATAGAAGCTTGCATTTATTTCAACAGAGTTAAAACCTTGTCTTAGGTACCACTCGAAAGGTGTAGGTTGGGCCTGGTTCCAGTTGTAGCTATAGCCCGAAGTACCTATGCGGATACGTGGAATCATTTTATTCGCAATTCCTGAGCTAAAACGGATTTATATAAGTTGAATATTATACGACTGCAATCTATGAAAAATCCTTCGATATGTGTACACACTGTATCTTGCGTACGGCAGTCATACACTATGGTATAAATGACACTGGTGATTTCCAAATTGGTCTTTGGTATACGGTTCACAGTTTTTGGGGATGTATATGACAAGCAATAATGTGATTGATAAACGAAGGCAAAGTTATGTAATCGCAGCGCTTGTTGCCTTCTCACTCATATTATATTTTTTTATTTCAATCTACGTTTTGCCAGGTACGTATGTCAAAGTGCCAAAACCAAGGCCCGCGCCGATTATCAGCAAAGCAAACTTGTCGTCTCAAGTAATTCATTTGGGGGAAACATTCTATTTTGATTTGCGGGCCGAAAACTTGGGCGACGATGCGGATATGCAAATCGTATCTATTGCCTTTCCAAACTTAACCCGTACCGATACAATAGTCTACGTACGGCAATCCGATTTAACGCAAAGACCCTTGTTTGTCAAAATAGGCGACAAAATCGGATCGGATTATACTGGTCTGGGAAATGTTGTCAATGCGAAATATCCCTCTATAGAAGCATTCAGTAGGCCATGGCACTCGAATACTCATCATAGCATCAGGATGGAAATAAGACCATCTTCCGTAGGAAAATTCGTTATATATTTAAAGGCGATATCGTTCCCACACACCGACAATCTTGCCCACTATCCTCAGTCAGGTGTCAAGGACTTCCAGAATGAATATGTGAAAGTCTATCCTGTCCAAGTCTTGCAGAATTAGGTAAACACAACGGACAAGGAAAGTTGTACACCGCTTTAGGGATTGAATCCGCATTCTAAGTACAAAACAAAAACAAGACAACCGCGGTCGCAGGCACCCACGAGGAGTAATCATTTAGATAATGTCCTGAACTGACTCGCTGTCGCAACCATTATCAATTTATATCAATGTATAGTGGATCATCTAGAGTCTTCATGTTCGCAACCAGACGATTTGGATTAAGAGACCTACCCATTAAGCGATTTACGGCCACTTCGTCCTATCTTGTAGGTTGTATGCTAGTGAGTCTGGGCATTTTTACATCTTCAATTGGAGGAAGCTGGGATATTACGAACCATCTGCTGAATAAACCAGAAAGCTTCTTTTCTAGTCCGCATGCAATGCTTTATGCGGGTGTAGCTACGGCAATCCTAGGATGCATTTTTATGTTCACAGCACGCGGCTATATGTACCGCATTTACCGATCCTTCCATACTTCTACAAGACTCGTGTTTATAGGCATTACAATGCTCGTTGTAGCAGGGCCAGTCGACTTTGCTTGGCACTCTGCATTTGGTCTAGACGGCCTACTGAGCCCACCACATTTTGTGCTGCTAATGGGACTAGTTATAAGCAGCCTTGGATCGTTGATCGGACTGATCCTATATATCGGTCGTGAGGATCAAAACGGCGGACTTGATTTCGGAAATTTCAACCTTGCACACGATAAGCGGATTTGGGGTTTATTGGATATTATGAGATCCCATGTTTCTTTGTTTTTGCCCACGCTTGGCATCATGCCTTTGTGGCTCGCGTTGGCTGGCCTGATCGGAATGTTTAGCCTTCCATTTTCAAAAACACAATATTTTGATTTTAATCCAGAACCGAATTTTGGGGCAGTAGTCGCTACTCTCGGCTATCCCCTTCTCTTGTCTTTTATGCTCATATGCTCTTTTCGACTGGGGAATGAGAGGTTGGGTATCCTTTCAATAACATCCTCAATGTACATGCTTATCAGCACTGTAACCGTGATAATTCCCAACGAGTGGCTTGTTCATACCATTCCTTTTTACATTTTCAATTTAGTTCCTATTATAGCAGTCGACGTCTTGTTCGCCATGTCCAAACACCGAATCTTTTACATTATCGGAGGAGGCGTCCTTGGTTCTGTTTTTCTTATGATGCAATATCCTTTGATAACTTACGTCTATAATGAAGTAGTTACAAAGCAAGCTTTTGTTTGGCCAAGTCTTACATCTTCTACCTATTTTAAAATGTTTGGGCAACTCTATCCTTTCGTGTTTATCCCTGGCTTTACCATGGGCATAATAGGTGCTTTGTTCGCTAATAGAATCATCCCTAAAAATATTCGTCGGATTCCAAAGAAAGCAATGCTAGAATGATTGTTTGAATTCGCATATTTTGTGATATGTCATTACGATTCTCACCTGCAATGCGATAAGCCGATAAGCAATGACTTGGAGATGCTTGAGTCAGAATTGCCACAATCTAGTATTAGTCAGATTCCCAGCGTGTTAATTTGGCAGTTGTATTTTATGCAGTTGCTTTACAGAAAATTTGTGAACAGATTACTCAAACATGTGTCTTACGTCTCCTTCGAGTACGCCCGACTCGCCGTGTAATCTATCGATATGTTTTGACAAGGACTCCTTTGTATCAAAGGGTGATTCGCAATAGGGGCATTTGAAGTTGGACTCGTTTGCATCCTTGAGATATGTGATAGAGTTTGTATCAATGATACACATGGGTGTCCCCTGAAGGACAGCATCCTCAGACGAAAGTGAAATTGCTTCTAGTTTTTCATATATGGCCTCCCGAGTAACCATTCCTAACACTGCTGAGTAAGCATGAACCATTACCTGTCTGACGTGACGTTTATCCATAATGGAAAGTGCATCTTTGACCGTAGTGGTGGGTTCGACCGCGAGTACAGGCGAACTCATAATCTCCCTCAATTTCACTTTCCCGGGATTTCTATCTTGGCCGAGAACTTTGAAAAGTATATCAGTCTTGCTGACAATACCCACAACTTCACCTTTGTGCGACGCAAGCACGCAGCGTGCATTTTTCTCCTCCATAAATTCGTATGCTTCCTTTGCAAGCTTGTCACTTTCAAGTATAATCAAGTCAGTGTTAAGGACTGCACCTATCGGGGACAGCAAAAGAGAATTAATATTGTCAGGCGCATGAGCAGAGGTCTGTTCTTGCATAAAGAAGGAGTGTGAAAGTTTTATTTATACTTGATGTTTAACTTTCTATCCATCGTTCTGACATTCATCTGTATTAGGATTTAAAAGACGGGTGTTATATTGTATAAGAGCGTAGCTATGCCTTATAGTGGTTTATCGATTGGATGTTCACGTAGAGAAGACAAAGAGTTGGTGTGAGCTAACATTGTAGAAAAAGCGGATTGTACCGTTAGTCGATTCGATTCCAACAACACCGACTAGCACTTTCTGGTTTGACATGTACCTTTGTAGTTTTTATAATAGTTATCGTGCCGAAAGTCATTGTTTATTATTGTGTCGGTCAGCGAATTATATCGTGTCGATATATTCTAAGCAATAAAATTAAAAGATCTCTTTTACTCTATAAAGCTACGTAGTTTTGTTGGTATAATAATAATAATGATGGAGTACTGATTTTTCCGAGTTAAAATATGGCTGTTGTTTCGGCTTGGAGCGTACTTCATTTTATAATTGGTTTGATAATTTCTACTATTATTATATTCATCGTTACAAAGGTATTCGGGGAGAAAGAGGGAATAAAGACAGCTTTTGCAACGGCTGTCGTTGGATCCGTTATCTATGGAGTTACATACTTTTTAATCGGAAGCGGGCTTCTGGCTGCTATCCTTGGCGGTATAGCTTGGCTTTTTTCGTTGAAATGGCTATACGGAATCGGATGGGTCAAGTCGATAGTCATTGCGGTCATAATATGGGTCATAACGTCGATAGTGGGCCTATTGCTTCCGACTGCACCCGGGCCGCTTTAGGTGACAGCATTTAGTCATATAGAATAGTATTCCAGGTTAAGACCCTGCCGGTCATGCCCAGAGATTCTGGGTTCTTGTTATCGAAATGAATGCTAAGAAGAACCATGCAATAATAGGCAACCTTGATATATTCTTTGAAATAGTTAATTAACAGATATTTTTTATACGATGGGCTCTAAGAGGAGGGCTCCTGTATAAAGACAAATCAAGATAAACTGGATGGGTAATGAAAATGGGCATTATTATACAGCGGACTCCTGAGTTTACTAAACGCTTACTAAAGAATCTAAGGTCAAAACATGAGCAAAAAAGGAGAACAGATAACACAGTACATGTATCAGACATCATACCAACTACATGTATAAGGAAACAATACTATTCACGAAAATTTCCTGATCTAGACCCGCTTTCAGATCTGTCCGTTCATCACTTTGTAAGAGGAGAATCAAGTGAATTTGTTATCACAAAGCTAGCTGATCTAGGAGTAGCACAAGCCGATATTGAGATGGACGGCATAGTGGCGCATCCAGATATCATGAGCCTTGATGAGTCTGTGATAATAGAATTGAAAGATACTGTCAGTGGTAAGCGCCTAAATTTCTATGATAATACTTTCAGAGCTTATCTCAGGCAACTACTCTATTATATGGTTATGACAGATATAGAAAAAGGGATCATCTCGATAAGATATAATATCCGCGAACTTCGATGGATAAGGAGCGACCAAGAAGGAGATTATTTCTTCCGCCCGTTCAATGCAAAGGACGTTGGCATAGAAAGCTGGCAAGTATTTTTGGCGACGGGTGATATAATGAGACAGCTGTTGAAAAACGAGATGGTACGACGTAAGGAACTTTTCCTCAGAGCATTAAATGATAATAATGTCTCTTTGTTGCCTAGATTGATCGATGAAGCAAAGAGAAGCAAATGCCCACGTTGCCCTTACAACGATAAATGTATCAACCATGACGCTGAGTCTGATGAGGCAATAGAAATGGCCAAAGAGATTGATCTAATGGATATAAAGGGGGTAGTCGAGCTCAGACCACCGGAGGATAATTAAGGAATGTGAAAAATAAAACAAATCATTGCCATAGGCCATAAATATTGAATTGTCTTGTCTATTAATAAAACAACGCTCTGAGCCCTACAGTGTATTTTCTCCAATATTGTAACTAAACATGGATTGAAAATCATCGTCGGGAAGTCCCAAGTATCAGTCAATAACGGTTATTTTGATCTTTGAATGCATTAACAGAGCCCTTATAGTTTGTGCATTGGCATCTTATGATCGTCGTCCCGGCCAGGACTACCGTCTTGGTATCTTCCGAACCACAATTGGGAGTATCCTCTGTGAGTGCTTATTTGCAGGAGTACCATCCCTGTAATTTTTCTTATTTTTTCTATCGCCTTAGCATCTGCGAAAAAGTCATTTGTGTTAAATATGAGAAACTCCTTGTTCCCGTTCTTAACGTATTCAAAGCCGCATTCGTCCGAGCAGTCCAACGAGTCCCATATCCACTCCTCACATTCATCTATCGGCAGCTGCATTATACTTTCTCCGTGAATCGATCTAATCTCTTATTGCGCCACAAATCATTTAAAAATATTCTTATGATGCAACAGTGATGCTATACTATAACAAATTGTCATAGAGGTTAAGTGGCTTCTATAATGGTCCAAACAATCGTAATTTAATCTTCTTAGTATTTGGGCAACAAATGTTTAATCATACAACGATGCCTTATATCCTCGAAATTCAGGGTAAATACTCGGTGTGAGCATTCTCCCGTGAAGCGGCAAGCACAGTATTATTCAATAACATTGCAATAGTCATTGGTCCAACTCCTCCTGGTACGGGGGTTATCCAAGAGGCCTTTTTCTTCGTAGATTCAAAGTCTACAACATCTCCTACCGGCCTTCCCATCAATCGCGATATGCCTACGTCAATAATTATAGCACCATCTTTAATCATATTGCTACTTAGCGCAAATCTTTCCCGGTTGCCCACTGCAGTGACTATCAAATCCGCGGACTTTATCTTATCAATTAAATTCTTCGTCTTGGAGTGGCATATCATGACCGAGGCATTTCTTTGTAGAAGGAGAATGGCGAGCGGTTTTCCTACAAGGTTGCTTCTATTAAGTATGACAGCATCTATAGACTCTACTTCTATCTTATAATAATCTAACAGATGCATTATCCCTGATGGGGTACAGGGAATCAAGCTTGCTCTTCCATTAAATAACATTCCAGCATTTGCTTCTGTCAGCCCATCTACATCCTTCGAAGGATTAATTGTGTTAATTACATCCGCTTCATTTATTCCCTGAGGCAGTGGCAATTGTACAAGTATTCCATGAACATCCGGATCCCTGTTTAACTTTCTTATTAATTCTATGAGCTCATTTTGACTGATGTCTGAGCTCATCTTGTGGTCCTTCGTACATATGCCAACTTCGGCTGCAGCCTTTTGCTTGTTGTTAACATAAATGGCGGAAGCAGGATCATTGCCCACAAGAACAGTCGCAAGGCAAGGAATGACACGTCCCTTTGACTTCATATTTTCGACCTCTTTTTTAACTTCAGATTTTATAAAAGATGCAACAATATTTCCACTGATAATATTGCCAGTCAATGCGAATTGCAGTTGACTCCATCAAAATATAGACGTTTCACAGCCATTCGCATTCGTACTGGATAGGAAGCCCTGTTATTTGTGCGTGACTAGCCATTTACTTCGGCGTAACATACTCAAATCTATACCCCAACTTTTAAGGCTTGTACAAGTTACCTGCACTGTCTTGTGCGTTCGCTAAAGCTGTCGAGACTACATGAATTTTAATGTCTGCCAAGTTGATAGAGTGCTAACATGCTGTTGAATAGTATCAGTTATACACGCCATGAACGAATAGTGTATTCAATAAAAACAACTAATACCGAGCATGAAACGATTAATTCAGAAGAGGCAGCTGAAAGGTTTTTTTGAACTCTTATTAATCTGTATACCTGCAGCAACAAGTATTATATATCGAGGGAGAGCTACAATGTGCGATTTGCTCTTACCCAGCCTACCAATTCCCTGTTAATGCTATTATTGCTAACATCAATTATTGGTAGAATAACCTTTGATTGTGTTTCAATCGATTGCTTGTATGATGCCATCTCAGCGAAACCAAGCCATGCATAGTGAATAATTCCTTTCATTTGGTCTCTTACTACCTCATCGGTGGATGGCAGACCAGTACTCATGAAAATCATCCCATCGCACCATTTGGCTGCTGCCGAGATATTGCCGGGGGGTATGTTGTCTGTCATAAGTCTGATGAAATCAGACAGAGAATATTCTGCTATCTCGTAAATCTTGATTTCCTGTATAGGCGAATATACTATCTTAACCATGAAATTGCGATGCGATGGCTGTATTTATGTAGAGCGCCCATAGGATTGACCGGGACGGAGACAGTGCACGGTGTGAGAAAATTTACAAGCATTTTATTTTTAGAGTTTTTGAACGCTTGCATATAGCCAATGTTCTGGCAACATCCAATAGCAATGAAGTATTTTTAAGATCCTCTAAATGGATAGTTACGTTCTTATAAAATAGTCATCCCAAATCCTGCTAAGTGGGAGGTATTAGTGCGTTAATACTACGATTGAGAACTGCTTTATGGAAGGAGGAGGAGGCATACAATAAATGGAAATAGAAGTACCCATATCTGACTATGTAACTTATTATGTTTACAAAGGTCACGACGCAGATATTCTCGTCAGAGAAATTAAGGATGGCATCTTCAAAGTTCTCATACGCGAATATTATGGAGATGAAGATGAATTTAATGAAGATGTGTATTTTATAAGGAAAGCCACGTTAGACCAGCTGTTCGAAGAATATGGCATACTAAAGAAGCCTTCAGGAACAGAGAGAGCTCTTGAGGAGACAGGTGAGGTAATTCGATAACCAGCATTTTGTGTCCTAATAGTTCAAACGAGGACGTAAGGTTATGCTATCTCTCATCATATAGACCAAACTCTTATCCAAAAATTTTCAACGATATTTTCCAATTTGTCTTATTCTTCTGGTCTACTGGGATTCCGATTTCCCATCATTTTCCAGTCTGGAATCATCTGAGTATTCCAAAATTGCCTTGGCTTGTTTATAATGAACAGCGTCAATCATTTTTCCTTCAAGTTTAACTGCGCCGAGTCCGTGTCCTTTCTCCATGGCCTCTCTAAGTGCTTCAACTACTCTTGTTGCCCAGTTGATCTGGCTTTGGCTTGGCACAAATACCTTGTGAACAGGATCAATCTGAGTAGGATGAATTATACATTTGCCTGAATATCCTAATCTTTTCGCAATCGTTGCATCTCTGATTAGGCCTTGAGTGTCATCCACTTTTTGCCAAATGCCATCGATACATTCCACACCTGCTGCGTGAGCATCCACAGGAAGTTTAGCCCGTCCGTACATATTTTTTTCTATATCATCATTTTCGACATAATCTAGACCCATGTCATATAGGTAATCAAATATTCCAAAAACCATAGCGTTGATCCTTTGAGAGGATGTGGCTATAGAATAAGCATTCACTATTCCTTTTGCGCTTTCGATAGACGGCATCAATTTGATGCTCTTTTTTGTCATCCTTTTGGTATCTTCGATTTCACTCAGTTGAGTATCGATATTCTTGATTTGGGCTTCATCATTGACTTTTGGCACCACGACACCATCAATTCCGTTCCGGATTATCTCCTCAAGATCCAGCAACCATAAACTAGAATCTAAAGAATTTATTCGTAGGTAAAAACTTGATTTGTATTCTGTCCGCCACATTAGTGCATCAGCAATTGTCTTCCTCGCTGCATTCTTTTCATTTAGTGGTACGGAATCTTCTAAATCGAAGCATACAATATCTGCCGGCAGTGTTTTTGCCTTTTCTACGAATCGCTTATTGTTACCTGGTACAAATATTAAACTTCTGTATAGCATAGCGTGTTAGAAAAGGAGAGGATGAAAAAAACAATTTAGAGTTTCTGGGGTGTTGTAACAATCTTTCCAATCTGCTCAGCTTTTGCCATCATTACATGACCCTTTACCATGTCACTAAAGGGTAACACAGTATGTACTACAGGTTTGATTTTGCCTTTGCTTGTCCAGTATATAACTTGCTCTAGCTCAGCTTTCGTTCCCTGCGTGGAACCAAGTAAATTCGTGCCTTTGAAGAATAGGTACCTCAGATCGATGGTTGAATCATAGCCTGTGGTCGCGCCTGTAGCAACAAGCGTTCCGCCATTCTTTAACAGAGCGACCTCTTGAGGAAACGTCGCTTTTCCTATATGTTCAAATATAACGTCCACACCCTGTTTCTTTGTAAATTCTCTAACTTTCTTATACCAGTCAGCCTCCCTATGGTTGGCGACGAAATCTGCGCCTATTTCTGCACATTTGTCCATTTTTTCCTTGTTGCCCGCTGTAGCAATGACAGTGCAATTATATAGTTTTGCAATCTGAATTCCTGCCATTCCTACTCCGCTAGTACCTCCCATAATAAGCACTGTTTGTCCGGGTTTTATACCAGCTCTACCAACCAGCATATGCCATGATGTCATACCTACCATTGACACCGCCGCTGCATCATCAAAAGTAACATTCTCGGGAATTTTAGCTACATTGACCTCAGGAAGATGTGTATACTGGCCAAAACCACCCCACAAAGGGCCAGTTTGAAATCCCCAAACAAGCCTGTCTATACAATCAAACTCTCTACCCGAAGTACACGCTTCGCAAATTCTACAACTAAGGTTAGAATGCGAGACAACCCTATCTCCAACTTTAAATTTTGAAACATCCTCGCCAACTTCTACCACAGTACCGGCCACGTCACTTCCTGATATATGCGGAGTTGGAACTTTGATAGGTTCTCCCCAGATTGCCCAAAGATCATTGTAGTTATACGCAGCAGACTCGGTTTTTATCATGACTTCAGTGGGTTTCAACTTTGGCATGTCTATATCTTCAATATTCACAACTTTTGTAGGATCTTTACTAAACTCACGGAACACGGCAGCTTTCATATCACACAAGGCAACGCCAAGACTTAATATATTTAACTAGAGCGGCTTCGAAAATACTACATATTTATATTTTATTCACTGCTGAAAATTCGAAATAAAATATTAGAATTTTTGCTCGATCGCAGAAGTACATAAGCAAAATCTCTGTTAAGAGTGCTTAACGTCTGTTTATTTTAAAGTCTTTCTTAGGTTGCTGTAAACTCAGCAAAATCTGTTTTAATTCTTCATCAGTCAATGATCTGTTGAGTCTTCCCGCAGAAGCTGCGCTTATTAGATAGTTTTCTACAGTTGCCGCCAAATCAGGTTTCACCATTTTAATATTCATTAATCTCTGCCGAGCCGGTGGTTCCAATAGAACCATCAAAGCTCGTTGGCGCATAGCAGCTGCCGCTGCTTCTGCTTCACGCTTCTTTGAATCGTCGTCATTTGGCTGGTATGGTTGCGACGCAGACATGTTATATCACCCTCATTTTAAAGATTAAATTAAGCGTAGCGCTGGAGGCCCGGAGTGTTCCTTATAATTTCGTCATACAACTCGGTGGCTATGCGATCTACTTTTTTCATGCCCTCGTCTGAGATCGATCTGCCTCTCCGTTTGCTAACAATATAGCCTGCTTGCTGCAGCTGCTGTAAAGCCTTTCGGATAATTGCACCGCCTGCGTCCTTGTGATGTGCCAGGTTATATCCTATCTGTTTTCTACCGCCGTATTCGCTCCTTAGCTCAGAGACACCGATCGGTCCATGAATGTACACTTTCCTAATGAGTGAAGCACATCTAGTATACCACCAGTCTTTGTTTTGGGGGATCCTTTCTGCATGGACGCCAGTCTTAACAAAGACCGCCCAGTCAGGAGGCTGAATTTTCTTTTCCTTCTTTATTTGCTCAGTCAACTTTTGAATCAGATCCTCAGCTGGAACGTCATATGCTTTTGCCATGATTATGAACAATAATCATGAGGTAGATCCCTTATAAATTCTTGCCAGCTGTCAGAATGAATGACTTCAAAGAAACTAAAAATGCTATTGCTTTCTCTTTTGTATGATTTTACGATATGTATGACCACATTTTAGACACGTAATTCTTATGGAACTTATTCTTGACCTACCTATTCTTATTCTCGAATACCTGCCAGGGGTAATAAACTTCTTGCATCGTTTGCAATACAGCTGCCTGTATTCATAAGGTAGTCTCAACCTTAGTCGCATAGCAATCTTTTTTGCAATGTACGCATTGCGTTCAGCCAGATAATCATTGTTCTGTTTGACCTCTTCTAAAGCGGTAGTAAGTAGGATTTTGATCCTTTCTGCTGCAATCATCTTTTGCTGATTTTTTTTCATATTGCCATAACACTGCCGTGTCGTTAACTATATTTACCCCTTGATGTTCGGAAGTATAAAGTACTGCTTTATCAATGACAAATGATACGATAATTAAACAGTAACTGTAATAGTCCAATGCGAGCATACATATTGAACAGTTTTGATGAAGTGGAAGATATAGCAAGAAAATATCTGGAATCAAAACAAAACAATGCATCGGACTCTAAAACCTTTGCAGGACAGGTTATTGATTTTATTTCGTCTTCAGGATGGACGATTCCATTGCGCGACGAGGCAGTTGTTAGCAGCGGAACCACGAGTTATGTATACCACAAGAACAAGGCCTATCCGAATCTATTTAAATTTATATCTGAAATACTTCACTCTGAAATACCAATTACAGTCAATGATGTAAAGTTCGGGCCTGGCGAAATTATAGTGCCCACAGGAGACCAACACCAGGCAGAAGAGCAGCTATACTTGAGCATAAAAGAACTTCAAAAGCTCATTCATGCCAAGAAGGCCGAGGCTCTCAGATGATAGGTACGCTGGTTGTATCTCAGTTCCTTTTATATATGAAGACAAAAAGGATATAGCATGCTATCCTTTGACCTAGATGTTACTGTCATAAATGATATCATTGATTATTGCCGAAGCTGCAATTGAAACTGTCCCTACTCAGATAGCTAATCATCCTTCTGTCAGAAATCATGCTAAAAAAATGGGTAGAAGATCAAATGATACACTGCTAGATAGAAGTTATCATCATTCAGCAATGGTTCACTCCGGACTAAAATGGCACTGGAAACGAGGCAGGCCTGATATCGTTCATTTTGCGTTAATGGAGGCATTGTCTACTCCGCTGTTTCTGAGAAGGAAATTAAATGTATATTTACATACTATAAATAACAACCTTATATTAATCGGCGAGAATCTTCGTATACCAAAGTCCTATTTTCGCTTCGAAGCCCTGATGATAGATCTTTTTAAAAAAAAGGTGATAATGCATAGTAACGAGAATGGCGTTTCGCATGACACCACCAACAAGGCGGACAAAAATGAAACTTACAAAAAAATACTTTTGGAGCTGCATGAAGACACGACCTTTTCAAATTTGATAGACAACGTTATACGGCCAGCCACAGTCATAGGTCTTTCCACAGTAGGAGTTCAAAGAACTGTTCAATATATAGTAGAACAGCATGTATCGGAAGATACAGACTGTGCATTTGTAATAGGAGGATTCCCGAGAGGTCATTTTTCGAACGAGACAAGTGCATTTATCGCAAGGTTATACTCTATAGCTGATTACACATTAGAAGCACACGTTGTAATCGCAAGAATAATCTACGAATGCGAAAAGATTTTGCATATATAGATGTTACTATTAATGATAGAATGCATCGATCATAAACGCAAGGAAGAGGGCGGCAAGATACGGGCTCGAGAACTTGAAAACTGTCCATGCAGCTCTCTCACTAGGCTTTAGGAGCAACCATATGGATAAACACACCATAGCTACTCCAAACACAGCGGCGGTACTAACATAAATCAGCCCAAACTGTTTAAGGAAGAATGGAAGGATGCTAAATAATACCATCATTAGGGTCGTTCCAGCGATAACGCGAACTGATCTCTCCTCACTCGAAACAACTGGCAGCATCGGAACGCCGGCTTTTTTATAATCCTTCTTCACATGTAGTGACAGACTCCAAATATGCGTTGGAATCCAGAGGAACACCAGGCCAGCCATGACTAGTCCAAGTTCTATGTGTTGAGTCGTTACTGCCGTATACCCTATTAGAGCAGGCGCTCCTCCAGAGAATCCACCCAAGATAATATTTAACTGGCTCTTCCGCTTCAACCACTTACTGTAAATTATAATATTGTCAAATAGTCCTAACGCCATCAGAATGAATGCCCATATATTTATGAACCAAGCGAGTATGAGAGATATGCCAGCCAATGCCAAGCCAAAAATAAGAGCATGGTTTGGCGATATTCTGCCTGACGGCAGTGGCCTACCTTTAGTCCTGTCCATGATTGCATCAATATCCCTGTCGTTGTAGCCTGTTAGTGTATCAGCAGCAGCCGACCCTGCAGCCACCCCCACAAGAAGCAAGACCCAAGTTACAGATTGGACTGGTATATGAAATAAGAATGAAGCTGTAACCGCAGAGCCAAGGGATGTAAAAACCAGCAGGTACCAAATCTTTGGTTTTGTGAGTTCAAAATAATTTTTGAACCTGTTTCCTACTGTTCCCTCTGTGATCAACTATATACCAACTCTTTATGATTATTTCGTCTATAAAAATACAGAGCAACACTAGATATGATAGGCCATTACTTTGATATGGAAGTTGGAAATATTACCTCACGAGCAGTTTTTCTCATCTCAATAAATGTTTCTGTCTTTTGAACTCCTTCGATATGACCAATTTTTTCGGATATCAAATGATGCATTTCATCTAGAGACCGTGCGTTCATGGTAACTAGGATGTCAAACCTACCAGTTACTTCTGATACCTCGCGAACTTCTGGTATTTTAAATAATTCGTTTAGAACATTATCTCTTAATTTAGAATCCATATTGATGCCTGTCAGTGCTTTAACACTCAGCCCAAGTGCCTCGTCATTAATAACAATGGTGAACTTCTTAATCAGGCCTTTTCTGAGAAGTCTCTTTATTCTACTGTAAACAACAGATGCGTTTATACTGATTTTTTTTGAAAGCTTAGGTACCGATGTGCTTGCATCCTTAGAAAGTTCGCTTAATATTTTTAAATCCAAATCGTCTATTCTTGCCATCCATATTACCCATTATACGTCTTGTTTCGAGGTTAATAAACCTATTAATTTCACAATTAGAACGATTTTTTATCAATAATATCTAAGCTAGACTATATTTTTTTGTTTGAGTAACTCCGCAAGTAGAACGGCGCCCTTGGCGGATCCCATTTTCTCGTTATGTGATAGTAAGACGTACTTTAGACCATTCTCAAAAACGGAGTCCTTCCTTAGCCTGCCTACTACAGTAGTCATACCATCATTAATCTCTCTGTCTATGCGAGGTTGAGGTCTTGCAGGATCCTCGTGAACTATGATATATTCCTCTGGGGCCGTTGGTAGATCTCTAACAGTAATTGACTTTGAAAAATTTAACATTTCATTCTTGACCTCTGCTGGTTCTGCTGCCTTGTTTGTTTGAACAAATACGATTTCAGTATGACCGTCAAGCACGGGAACTCGAGTGCAAGTGCAACTAACTTTTATCATGCTTGGGTTAATGAAATTGGTATCCAAACTCCCGAGAATTTTCTTTGTCTCTATTTGGACCTTTTCTTCTTCTTTAGGTATATAGGGTATAATATTGTCCATGATGTCAAGAGCAATCACACCAGGAGACCTGCCAGCTCCGGACAATGCCTGCATAGATGTCATGAACACGTTGGTAATTCCAAATTTATCCATTATAGGTTTAAGTGTTATAGCCAGGCCAGTAGTAGTACAATTCGGTAGCGGAGCTATGAAGCCCTTCCATCCCCTGTTCTTCCTCTGAATATCTAGTAGAAGAGCATGGTCATCATTTATGCCCGGTATCAGAATGGGAACATCATCTTCATACCTGAAGGCGGCGGCAGTGCTAATCACCGGAACTGACTTGGCAAGTACAGGTTCGATTTCCATGGCATCGACAGATTCTACTGCGGTAAAAATTAAATCGAAATCGTTAGGATTAATATCTTGAACCCGACTAAGCCTCATACCTTGAATGTATTCGGGGATTTGCTCCTTGTTATGCCATCTAATTATGCCTGATTGTGAATCATAAAGGGCTTCAAGGTATTTTTTGCCGGCTGATCTCTCAGATGAAGCAATTTGAGTCAGTTCAAACCATGGATGTTTTTTTAGAGCTATCACGAATTCCTGTCCTACTGCCCCGGTAGCACCGATGAGTGCAACTTTCAACATTAAATAGCGTTAATTCCCACGCAATTAATAATCGTTTCAGAGGCTCATACATTCAAGTGACACATGTCTGCAATACCACACAAAACATTCATTCTATATACGCCTACGACGTTAGAATGAGTAATGGTAGGCTTTGCAGTAGCCAGTGGGATCGACAAACCAACCTCATGTTTCCACGGCGGCATATATTCAGTAAATCCCAAGTTGGTAAGAGTTGATTTCAGCTCAAATGTTAATCCTCTTGGAATTTCAAAGAGGGTTCTCACATCGATGCACAGACATTTAGCTAGCATTTCATCTTTATATCCCGATCCCGAATGTTTGGAACTTAAAAAGAACATTCTGAATTACCTGGATAGAGAATTAAGTTTGGATTGCATATGCGTGGGTAACGGTGCAACGGAAATAATTCATAACTTTGCGAGATGTTTCGTTCGTAAGAACGCCTTGATTCCCGCGCCGACTTTTTGTGAATACGAAGTCGCCTCAAATCGAGCTGGGGCAGATGTTACGTTGGTCCCTCTTAAAGATATGCGACTGGATCCAGACTCTCTGGTAGAAAAATCAAAAAAAAAGGATGCTCTTTTCCTTTGCAACCCAAATAATCCTACTGGGCTTCTAGGAACAAGTGAGATCAAAAAAGTAATTGAGCATTTGGACAATACTACCAAGATACTGATTGATGAATCATTTATAGAGCTCGTAGATGAAAATAACAATGCTTATTCGTTCATAGATAAAGTGATGGAGTACGATAATCTGATAGTACTGAGATCTTTCACTAAGTCGTTTGCCCTAGCGGGTCTTAGAATTGGGTATTGTGTTAGCAATCCCAAACTCGCGAAGAAAATAGCGGCTAAACATATATCTTGGAATGTCAACGGCGTAGCGCAATTGGCCGCAATTGTAGCTTTAAAAGATGTGAATCGACTTGCAGAAGCAAGGGAGCTAGTACGAAAAGAAAGAGCATTTATGTATTATTACATAAATGGAAACCTGGAAAGTTTTGCTGCATGCCCCTCCGATGCAAATTACTTTCTGATTCACTTGAAAAACGGGGATTCTAGAAAGGTTAGAGATCATTTACTAGAGACAAGAGGCGTACTTGTCAGAGACTGTAGCACTTTCAATGGGATGGGATCTACATACATAAGAGTGGCAATAAAAACACACGATGAAAATATGCTTTTGCTAAATGCCTTACAATCGTTGGAGTCAGTAGTATAAGATGGCCAAAGCAAAACTACTGATGATCCAGGGCACGTCCTCTGGCTGTGGCAAAACAACACTCGTTACGGCCTTATGTAGAATTTTCAGCAACATAGGGTATCGAGTAGCTCCCTTTAAGGCGCAGAATATGTCCTCAAATGCCTATAACATTAAAAAAACATCATATAAAATAGCACTAGCCCAAGCGATACAGGCAATTGCATCGCGAAAAAAACCAGATATGAGGATGAATCCTATATTGCTAAGACCTGTCGGAAACTATCGGAGCGAGATAGTTATTGGCGGCAAATTTTATAAAGAAATGAATGCGGCTGATTATTACAAGAAATTTGTATTGCAAAAGGGTCTCCCGTTCGCGGTGATGAATCTAGACAGTCTAAGGAAAGAAAATGATCTAATCATAATTGAAGGCGCGGGATCGCCAGCTGAGGTGAATATTCTGAAATATGATATAGCTAATATGATACTTGCAAATAAAGTACAAGCACCTGTGATTCTAGCCTCGGACATTGAAAGGGGAGGATGTTTTGCAAGTATTGTCGGGACGATTTGGTTATTGCGACCCAATTACAGGCGACTGATCAAGGGTTTTATAATAAACAAATTTCGGGGGGATAGGAACCTCCTTAACCCGGCTATAAAAGTAGTTCACAAGATAACTACCAGGCGATTTTTTGGAGTCGTTCCGAGGGTCGATTTTTCATTACCAAGTGAAGATTCTCTGGATATACAAGGTTGCGATAATATCGGAATATCTGAAAGCCAGTGGGAAAACCAAATAAACCTCATAGCAAAAACCGTACAAAACAGCGTCGATATAAAAAAAATGTCCACCGATGTTATAGGACTCAATTAATGATGACGTTCGAATCTATGTTATTAGGCATTGTTGGAGGAATTTGTCTCGATACGATGCTAGGTGACCCAAGTAACAAGTTTCATCCTGTAGCTTGGTTAGGTCATCTTATAGGACACTTCGTACCAAAGCTAAAGCAAAATAACCTCAATATCGATTCTGATGATCACAATAACAACGCTCGTTCTTGCAACAGAAAAGAAAGATGGAGATCCATTATCTTTTCACTTCTATTGATTCTATCTTTTGGAATTGGTATCCATTTCTGTACAATGGCGATCGTCGATGCGCTTGGATACATTGCTTTGATTATCTTCTGCGCAATAACGCTGAAAATGAGTATCGCAATAAAGGGGATGGAAAAACATGCTGCTGCTGTAATGTGCGCTCTGGAAAGAGGCGACTTAACCAATGCGCGATTCAGTCTATCTTTGATCGTAAAAAGAGATACCACGGATTTGGACGAGCAACATATCATTTCAGGGACAATTGAGTCGATAAGCGAAAACATTGTTGATGGCGTAACCTCGCCCTTGTTCTACTATTCTTTTATTGGGCCAGCAGGCGCTTTTTCATTTAGAATCATAAACACGCTGGATTCCATGTTGGGATACACGGATAAATACCATAAGGACATTGGATGGATGCCAGCTCTACTTGACACTGTTGCTAATTATGTCCCTTCGAGGATTACGGCGCTGACAATGGTGATCGCGGCTAGAATTGTTCAGGCAGACTGGAAGAAATCAATACAGATATTGCGTAGAGACCATAGTAAAACTTCAAGTCGGAACGCAGGGTATACTATGGCAGCAATGGCTGGTGCACTTCAAGTTAACCTCGAAAAAATTGGTCACTACTCATTAGGCGATCAATACGAGAATCTTTCAATTGAAAAGTGCAAGCAAGCGATTTCTATAATGAGATATTCCGTCTTTGCCTTTGCTATGATAGTCTGTGTGCCATTGATAAGTCTTCTGTATCTTTTGGGGTGGTGGAGGATGGTCTTTGGGGTTTAGATCGATACAAACGGTTATCTCGTTTTTGACTATTATACCCGCGCCCAAATCCAATATCAACGACCTGAACAGCGTTGCAAAGGCAATGCAGTACTTTCCACTGGTTGGTATGCTCGTCGGAGCGTTAGTGGGAGGCTTTGCGTACCTGATTTCTCTTTACTTGCAGCCACTCCTCGTCGGTTTGTTTGTCACTACAGTGCTTACACTCATAACAGGTTTGCATCACACAGATGCGTTGGCGGATTTTGCTGATGGGTTGATGAAGAGAGGCGAAAGAACAGCAAAGCGAAATGCTATGCGCGATCCTGCTTTGGGCTCTGCCGGTGTGACAGCATTGGTTCTCTATATAGTAGGGATGATTATTGCACTTTCGAACTTCCATCAAGGGATGAAACTGTTTAGCAGCATAATTGCTGCCGAGGTCATTGCGAAATTTGTGATGGTTATTCAGGCCCATAGAGGAAACTCCGCTTGGGAGGGTTTCAGCTCACCATTTACCGCTGCCATGAAAGACAAGAAGAAAATTATCATAGCAACAATCATTTCGGTTGCATTTATCTGGTTTTCCGGCACGCGTTATTTTGGTTTATTAGCATTAAGCATATCGCTGGCATTAGCAGCTCTTATACAGTATGTGTCGAATCATGCGTTCGGGGGTATTTCTGGCGATGTAATGGGTGCATCCAATGAAATTACCAGACTTTGTTCTTTAATCGTTTTGTCTGAAATAATGTTATAATTAATTAGTCTTAGTTTGATAAATCGACCTTCCATATATTTTTAAATCGATTCAACTCCTGACTAATTTGTTGATCGCGGCTATAATGTGCGGCGGCAAAGGAAGTCGCTTACGAGGATTTGAAAAGCAAGAAAAGCCGTTGTTAAAGTTAAACGGCAAAACTATGCTCGAACTAGTCCTCGATGCTCTTTTGCAATCCAAACAATTTTATAAAATAGTCGCAGTAACGAGTCATAATACTCCAGTTACAAAGTCATATATTGCAACCAACTTATATCGCAAGGTCGATATGATTGAGACTGATGGTGTAAGTTATTCATATGATATTTCAGGCGTGCTGAATATACTGAGACCGTATACGGTATTTGTAGTCGGATGTGATCTACCTCTATTGGATGCCAGGGACGTCAAGAAAATTGTCTCGCAGCACAGCCCGGATCACGGTTGTACATCGGTAGTGTCGGATAAACGGTTCGTGACTATTAATGGTATCAATCCTTCCATAATAGTTCGCATCAATTCAAAAGAATATTGTCACACAGGCATATCCATATTCGATTCTTCAAAAATATGCGGCACATCTAGAATAGGAGAACATTATGTTGTAATGGATCAAGTTGGAGTAACAGTTAACGTTAACACAAAATCTGATCTTGAGACTGCAAAAAAGTTGATGCCGTATAATATCTAGTCGAAGACCTCTACGACCTTAGCTAGGATACTTGCTTTTGATCCAGTCTTCCTGGATATTGGCTCTCCACATGACTTGCAGCTTATGTCTGTTGTGCTGTGACTAAAAATGATTCTTTTTTCTCCGCACTGTGTACACTGCACAGATATAAATTTGCTACCTGGTTTTGGAACCATTATACTATTTTTTTTACTTGTCATTTGCATTCACTATAATTAGGCTTGGATCTCCAACTTGCGCATTCTTATCCCTTCGCTCATTGTTTTTCTCTGACAATTCTTGCATGTATACCGTAAGGTAATTTTCTTCGTGGTTTTGGCTGTTCTCTTCAATTCGGGGAACTTTTGTCCTCCGTAGCCTTTTTTATCTTCTGCGTGTCTTCGGGCTCCTTCTGCGGTCTTTCTATCTCGGCCTCTTTTATATATTGAGACTGTTTGCACAGTATGCGTTTTGCACTTTGGACAATATTTGCGAAGCTCCTTCTGCATCTTCATCTTACCATGGACTTGACTTTAGCGTTATTTAATCTCAACGCGCAAAAACACGGTATTCATATCGGCTCCTCAAATCCAATTGAGGATTCAAAGCTCCTGCAACATGTAGAAAAGCGCAATATAGAAAAAGCTCGTCATTCCAATTCGTTAACGGTTATAGACAAATAATATCGCAGTGTCAGATATAAACCTTATATTGTACCTTGGGGAATCCTATAGAGAATGGAATTCATTAGTAGTTTAATAGAGCAAATAAACTTCAGCACGCAAAGCTTCAGTGTATGGATACCATTGGCCTTTGGGCTGATAGTGGGGCTGGCATACGTAATAGCGTCCGCTGCAAGGCGAGCGCGCTAGATGAAACTTATCGCCACTTTACTATTTGTTCAAACGATGATCTGCTAACAATACAATCATCTGAAAAGATAGCAAATTCTCATTTTTTTAGATACTAATGCCAGCAGACTACAATTCCACTAGGCATTTGGGCACTCGGAACACCGCCACACATAATTAGGTCCTCATGATGTGAGCAATTTCTCTGACATCGAAGATTGTTTTATTTTTTAGATTATCGCGTACATGGGCTGCAGCGCCGTTTTCCAATAGTTGATTTGCAATCATAGCCGCGATGGGCAGGGCGCCAGTGGCCCCAGGGGAGTTGTAATTTAGTACATGTATCGAACGCCAATCTTTAAGAATCAATGTATCTGGTACGAATCTTCCATGTCTATTTATCAATATAGATCTAATACCAGATGTTCCTCTTTTCGAGAAATCAGATATTTTTATCTGGGGCAGAAACCTCCTAACTCTGGTTATCATTGATGATTTAGAAAGAGAGCTTTTCAATTCATTGCTGAGCAGAGATAAGAACTGCTTGTCAAGGAGGATTTTTCGCGCGCCACGAGCAATTACCGACTCAGATATTTTTGGTATGAAACACTTCAAGTTTGTTCTCCAGTTATATGCATATGGACCAAAAACAGGGACAGCGTTTGGTCCAACCTCACATCGTCCGTCTACCCTAACTATCCAGTGCGGATCCAGAAATGGGTAGTCAGGTACCGTGGGTATTGAATAAATGCTTAGCTTTGTAAGGTTTTTATATTTAGTTGGAGCCTGCCAATATTCTCCTCTAAAATGAAAATCAGTATAGTCGTCTGCTAAATTCATAGAATGCGCAATGTCTAGAGCATTTCCGCCTGCCACATTGATCAGAAATTCTGTGTTTATTATCTTTTGTTTTTCGCCGTACTGTAAGATTAGAGTCAACCCTTCGGTACGTGATTGAGTAATATTCCTTAGTCTATGTCCGAGCAAGAACCTGCATTCAAATGATTGTGCATCACGGAACAAGCTCCTTGTTAAAAGCCCATAGTCTGCCGAGGCATCTCTAGAGCAGTAGAGTGCTGCGTGGCAATCTACACTAGGTTCCATTTTCTTAACATCCTCCTTTTGCAAGACTCTAATTTCTTCATCTGGTCGCAACCCGTTCTCTATTCCCCATTCCAGATATTTTTGGAGCCTGTCTATGCCCCCTTCGTTGACCGCGACTTCAATGACACCATCCTCTTTGAAAAATACTTGTCTGAGCTTAGAGTACCTATGCCACATATCATACCCTAGAAAAGCAGCTTTTGCAAATAGCTTCTTCTTTGTTGGGTCGTAGAGGAAAGGAGCGTGCACTTTTCCTGTATTCCTGCTGCTCGCATGCAAAGCAACGTTTGTTTCCTGTTCAATTACTAAGATCTCTGGGCCATACAGAGAGGATAAAAAATAAGCTATTGAGATGCCTAAAATTCCACCGCCTATCACGGCAATCTTACAATGAGCTTCCAAGCGGAGTACATTCAGTATTAAGAGATTGAGAATATAAATATAAATAGAAATTATCACCAATTAGAAGGATGATGTACGAGCGTAACTATATCCTCCCAATAATCACTATGAATTTTTAATTCTTAGTTCTTAACTGCTCGAAGAATCCTTAGAATACAGTGTGGGCCTTAATGCCCCTATCCGATGATTCGGCAGCAAATATCGCATATACCTCGTTTAAAGGGCCTGAGATTATTGGTGGAAATACTAAATTAAAAAATATTGATTTAATCTTGTTACCGCTGAACTTGCGAATTTATCTTTTCAATCTTTGCCGCATTATAATCTATACCTTCCCATACTATTTCAAATCCTAATTTGGAAATAAGATCAGTATGACATTCGTCTGGAATTCCATGTTCAGTAAAAACTAGAGTAGCCTCGTGGAAGTTTGTTATTCTTTTTGCTTCTAGAATGGAGCTTAACTTACTCGCCATTACTTGAGAGACTAAAAACCTGCCTACTACTGTGAAATTTGCCTTTTCATCCTTATCTTCCGTCGTCGTTGCGCCTATTCTGAATCTTGAATTGATAATTCGTAGAACGGCTTCCACTGGCATGCCGTATTTTTTGGCGATATCACCGATAGATACCAGTGTATTTTCCCTGTGAATCCTTTGATTTATCTTTTCGATTTCTTCTATCAGCTCACCAGAGCGACGCGTTGCTATTTCTCGTTCGAGTACGCGCCCTATGTTCTTTAAGTAGTCCAAGATAGGCTTGAGCGGTATATTATCATCCTTGTATGTAATCAAATGGTTCTTCTCAATGAAATTAGAAAGCTTGAAAACACCCATTCTTTGTCCCGAGCCGTCACTATTGCTAGCAGCCGCGTAGTAGTCGCTATTTACTGCCACTAGGAAATCAAGTTTATTGGATGCTTGTGTTGAAGATAAATCTCTTATTTTTTCGAGCTTCCTTTCGATGTATTCCTTCGTCCAGAATCCTACTATTTCGAAGTATATTTTTTTCCCATATTTTTCAAACATAAAGTCTGGGATCAATGCTTTACCATCAGAGAGAACAATTGGATCAGGCTCCCTTATTAAACTCCACCCTGTTCCAGATTGTATAAATCTCTTAGCAAAGTTTTCTTCAACCTTGCTATCATAAATTGTACTACTAGTAGTGTCTATGTTACTGTTACCAAATCGTTCGTTGCTTTCAGTTACTTTAGAGTGGTTTCGAAACGGCTCGCATAACAACAAAGGGGATTTGTCATGGGATAGCTCAAATTCGTATATCTTCTTCCCCGAAATGATGTTCCGTCTTACTACCGACGCTTTGATAAACCAATTACCAGCACAAATTATAGATGGGATAAGCTTTGCAATAGATGTTCCATACCTGTCAGTCAATTTGAATATGCTCAAAGGTCCACTAACAGTGCACACTATCTTAGGTTCTTCCTTTCCTTGTGGTTTGGGGTTTTCATTTCGTTGCATTCTCTTGTTTTCATAGTGTGTTACCTGGCTCGTTGTTTGTCGTTGCTCAAGATGGTACATTAGGCCCAGCCTCTTCAGGTCCCTTAATACACGCTTCCAATTGTTTCCTCCGCTTACGAAGAATTCTAAGTGAGTGCAGTTAAAAAGCATGGTTTGAACGAGCGAAAGGTTGTACCATCCTATCAATTCTCTTGGACTCAGGCTAAAGAAATCGTCTATAACCATGTTATCCTCCAGATCGCTCCACATATTGTCAGCTATGGTGTCTGCACTGGTACCTGTTCTCAACGCCACTAAATCTATGATCTCTGCCCTTTCTAAATCGGTTAGTGCAAAACCACGCTTGGATGATTCTTCAAATAATTGCCTCCTAATGTAGAACGGATCAATCAAGCTACCGGCTGAGCCTGGTACCTTCCTGCTACCTAATCCGTTGATTACATTTTTTCTTGTCGTCGTGCAATCCGTTTCCGGAAAGGTCTTTTTGTTTGGACCGAAAACACATCGTCGCTGAAGCAATGTATATAGTGCTCTTACTAGCTTGAAGTCCCCGTATTGCTCCTCGAGCAAGTTTATTCTTTCAGAAAGTAGTCCATTCCTTTCATTATTTTTCCAGGATTCATTGAATTCGTCTATTAACTTTGCCGCCAATCGAATTTCATCGTCATCAGGCCGATTGGTGTCACCTGCATGTTTGCAAAAGAGCGGTTCTATGTTTTTTCCTCTGTTTTTTACTTTGGCTCTGAGCAGGTTTGCGGGCAGCATGTCTTGTGCCTAATGGAATTTCTTATCATTATTTTCTTTACGTCTCTGTTTTAGATTAATGCTAGAACTCCTCATCATATTCGCTAACTGCAGTGACTGATTACTCTTTTTTAACCCGTCATGCTTCGATACGGTATTCTCAGTTATATACCAGTTTTTTTTTCTCGTTAACATAGCTTTATCTTGCTAATCACTATTTGTTCCAAATAGCAATATTAATTTTTGAAGTTCTCTCTTGTACTTCAAACAGTACCGTACGCGGCAACATATATTCTTCTAATGTTGCATTTGTCTGCCATGAAATTTTACTTCCCTTGTCTCAGACTATGAACCGGCGTCAGCCAAGGTTTATGTTTTTATATCTATAAAAATATTAACTTTCGAGAGATCCTAAAAGATGAGTACTGATGAAAAACTGTTGGGGTTTCTGAAGGATGGTTCAGATTGGGAAAGAAAACCAACTAGTCTGCCGGGTGTCTTTATCTTGAAATTGCCACCATTCAAAGGAAGACCAGCTACTCTAGCCATTGAAATAAATCCAGTAGATTTAACTGGCTCACCTTCGAAAAAAAGGGGAATAGTAGTAAGATCGGAAGCGGAATTGCAAGAAATCAGCAAAGTAATCTCAAATGCAAAGCTTTTACAGTTAGCAAAAAGTATAGATGAGGTGAATCCTCCAAGAAAAAAGCCTACAACAGATCAGGGAGATGTAATCGAAATATGATAGTGGCCCAAGTCCTAGACAGTATGCAATACTTTTGAATACAAGTCGTAGTTGAGGTCAACAATTCAGGACTAGGAAACTAGTCTAGCCATAGCAGATTTTTACATTAATACAAACAAATGTACATGCTAACGTATTATTTTCTTTTCTTCTAAAGAATTAATTGCAGGTGTTGTAAAACTTCTGTCGGTGAATTGTCCTCTCCTGTTGCTGATCATGTTAAATATTTCCAACATCCTCTGTTATGGGACAAATTAGTAGAGTTAAGGAGTTACCAAGAGCACATAGCGCTATCTTCTGCTGATAGAAACAGCCTAGTGATTCTTCCTACCTCACTTGGAAAAACGGTCGTAGCATTGCTTGTCTGCGCGGAGATTCTTTACAAATTTAAGGACAAACGCGTGCTCGTTATGGCTCCGACCAGACCTCTGGTCGCTCAACACAGGATGTCTTTTGGGTCTGCATTAAAATTACCAGAAGAGCAAACATCAACTGTAACGGGCAAGACTGCCCCCGAGTTTCGCTCAGCTGTTTGGAATCAAAAGCAAATAAGACTTGTGTTTGCAACACCTGAAGTAGTCAGAAACGACTTGGTTGAAGGCAGGTTATCCTTGAGCGATTTCGCCTTACTAGTGTTCGATGAAGCACACAGAGCGGTAAAAGATTACGCTTATACTGTTATAGCAAAGTACTATGTCAAGCAGTCCTCTCATCCAGTGTTAATAGGCCTGACGGCGAGCCCAGGAGCAGACAAAGACAGAGTACAAGAAGTCTGCGACAATTTATCGATCGAGAACATACAATACAGAACAGAGGACGATAATGACGTAAAGGCCTATGTAAACCCAATTGATGTCAAGTGGGAGTGGGTCAGCCTGCCATGGGAATACACTTATGTAATATCATTACTGAGAACCGTGCTGGAGGAAAAGTTGAAGTGGCTGGTTCAAAAAGGTATTGTAAAGAAAAGCAAAATAGAGTGGATATTCAAAAGAGATTTGATAGAGGCAGGAGAGCTGCTCAAATACAATCTAGAGCTTGCGATGGAAGAGCAAAGAGGACCGATTTACCTTGCTCTTTCAAACCAGTCCGCAGCACTGACTTTAATGTACTGTGTTGAGTTAATGGGTAGTCAGGGTGCATACTCCCTAGATGCTTTTCTCCAAAGGACAGAAAAAACGCAATCAAAGGGACGACTTTCTATGCTTGCAGACCGCAGAATCCAAGAAGTAAAAACGCTTCTTTCAGGAATACAAAAAGAACATCCTAAGATCTTGCGGCTTCTGGAATTGGTTGAGCTTCAGCGCACTAAGCACTATGACACTGGCCACCAACAAGAAAGTAGTTCTAAAACACTTATTTTTACTCAGTATAGGGATAGCGCAAAGCATATAACGGAAACGCTCGCCAACGCTGGATTCAAAAGTTCTAGATTCGTAGGTCAGGCAAAAAGAGAGGGAGACGAAGGGATGAGCCAAGATGAGCAAGCCTCGACCTTAGAGTCTTTCAGAAACGGAGAGATCGACGTACTAGTAGCAACATCGATAGCTGAAGAGGGGCTCGATATACCAGAAGTGGGTCTGGTTATTTTTTATGAACCCATTCCTAGCGAAATTAGATATATTCAAAGAAAAGGTCGAACTGGCAGGAGATCGGCCGGCTCTGTCGTAATACTTGCTGCTAACGATACAATTGATAGTCGGTACCATCGTGCGACTCAAAGACGGGTCGAAATGATGCACAAACGAATGAAGAACTTAACGAGCATCAGCCTAAAACAAATGACAAGACTGCCAATAAGGCCGGACCGCATGACACAGTACGAAGTATCTCAAGTCGAGAAAAGAAAAGCAAGGTTAGAAGACCAATTTACCAGAAAGATTGAATTAGATCAGGAAGAAGTAACCGCATCACCGGTTTATCACCAGGCTCCAAAAGATTATTTACAGAGGCTAGAAGCTAAAAGAAAACAAGTATCTTCTGCACTGCATGAAGATTTGGTCATAGGGAGGATGAAGAGAGATATTCAAAGAGCCATGAAAGTCATATACTTGGAATCTTTAAAAGCGGGAAAGCAGGGTATAGATACAGACGATCTTCGCGAGGAATACCATCTTGAAAATCTAGTGTTGATTGAAGCAATCAGGAGGCTGGAAAAGCTAAATAAAGTACAGTGGTTGGACGACGGGAGGCTGACTGCGGCTGAAAGTCTCAAAAAATATCCTGGCAAAGCCTACAGTATATATGTAGAGAAAGTTTTATCCGGGAAGGCCCTCCTATTAATTGACGGAAAATATCACGTCAGGCTAAATCACTACGACTATGATGGACCAAGAGCTCTTTTGAAGACAGGATCGGAATTCAAGGCTATTGGAGATTTGTATTGGGAAAAAGGAGTCCTAACCCTGCGGATCAGACAAATCATTCACTCAAACTGATAGCCTGTTTATAGGAAACGGGCCCGATGGGCTTCGATCCCATGATCTGCGGTTCCGAAGACCGCCGCGATGTCCTGGCTACGCTACGGGCCCATATTTGGCTTCTTTGAAGGCGCCATATATCAATTGAACTGCAATAGGGTCAATCATTTAAAAGTCGGTGTTACTAACCTATCGTTGTGAATTTTCGTGTTAGCATTTTATGACCGATTCTGGGTGCGATAAATAATATGCTTCAGTATTGTTTGATACTACTTTTATTGTACAAGACTGCACACTCCATTTCTCCTGCGAGATAGATACATTGCAGAATCACTTGACTTGTATGTACGTAACAGTTTAACTAGGTAGTCAAACCTTAGAACATCACTTGAAGGTCTCAGATAGAACCGCGGGAGTAGAATATGCTATACGCGATATAATTTCACACGCAAGACAATACGAAGATACGGGAAAGCAGATAATATACCTGAATATTGGGGATCCTGTCAAATACGGGTTCAATACTCCTGACCATATTAAACAGGCATTAATCGAGGCAGTGAATAACAATCAAAATTTTTACACTGAATCTGAAGGACTGCCAGAGCTTAGAATGGCGATAGTTCATAAAGAAAAAGAGAAAGGACTTTCAATTGAAGAAAACGATGTATTGATTACAAACGGCGTTTCCGAAGGGTTAGACATGACTATGGCGTCTGTGGTTGATCCGAACACAGAGGTTCTTATGCCTGGGCCATATTATCCACCATACGCATCTTATGTCAAATTTTATGGAGGAAAGCCAATAGAATTCAAATTACATGAAGATGGCAGACCGGATCTGGAAGACCTCAGATCCAAGACAAGTTCGAGATCCAGGGCTTTGTGCATAATAAGCCCTAATAATCCTACTGGCGAAGTGTTCGACCGCAAAAGTCTTCAACAATTAATTGACGTAGCTGCGGAAAATGATTTGTACGTGATATGTGATGAAATCTACGATAAAATCGTTTTTGACAGTCAATTTACCGGAATAGGAAACGTGGCAAAAGAAAGCCCTTTGATTTTACTTAATGGATTTTCCAAGGCCTATCTTATGACTGGCTGGAGATGTGGGTATATCTGTATAAATAGCGCTTCAGAAAAGCTCGCCCCATTCAGGAAGAACGTTCCAAAACTTGCTAGGGTTCGGATATCTACAAACCTTCCGGTTCAGAAAGCTGCTGTCCAAGCGTTATGCGGGCCTCAAGATCATATTGCAGATATGGTTGTCAAATTGAAGAGAAGACGGGATTACGTAGTAAAACGCCTAAACGGAATAGAAGGGGTGACGTGCAAAGTTCCGCATGGTGCTTTCTATGTTTTTCCAAAAATCAATTTGAACTCGCGTTGGGATAATGACTTGCAATTCGTTCTCGAATTGCTTAATAATACTGGAGTTTTGACTGTCCATGGATCTGGGTTCGGCTCAGAGTTTGGCGGTGGCCATTTCAGAATAGTATACCTTGCAAACGAAATGCTGCTCGAAAGCGCGATGGATAAATTGGAGAGCTTCGTTACTAAGTCAAGCAAATAATTAAAAGTGGTTTCGTCTATATCGTAATTGCAATTGTCTGTATCAAGGAGACCATCGTCATGGCAGAGACGTGACAGAGGTCTAACCCTTCGGATGGTTCTAAGTTTTGGTATACTCGCGCTTCTTTACGTAGTATTTCTTAGCGCACTGGCGTACGTAGGTCTTGATTTTATTTCTATCACTCTAGTTGCTTGTGTTATGATTCTATTGCAGTGGTATTTCTCGGATAAGATTGTCCTTTGGAGCTCAGGAGCAAAGATAGTAACGAGGGATCAATATCCACAACTGCACGATGTTATAGAAAGGATAATTGCGAGAAATAATCTTCCTAAACCAAAAATAGCTGTCATTAACACGAGAATGCCTAATGCATTTGCAACCGGCAAAGGAAAGCACAGCTCAGTAGTAGCTGTCACCACAGGACTATTGGACCTGCTTGATACTGAAGAGTTGGAAGGTGTTCTTGCACATGAGCTGACTCACATTCGAAACCGGGATGTTTTGGTTCTTACCCTCGCAAGTTTGTTCTCAACGGTTGCGTGGTACCTTATGCAGTTTGGATTCTATAGTGGAGGTATGGGCTATGGCTACGGCTATGGCGGTAGAGACCGAAATAATGGGGCAGGTCTAGCTCTGGTAATAGTTGTTGCGATGCTAACTTGGGTAATCAGCTTCCTTATCATTCGAGCCATTTCTCGGTATCGGGAGTTTGCTGCAGATAGAGGTTCTGCGCAAATGACCGGAAAGCCAGCCAAGCTTGCCAATGCTTTGATGAAAATTAGTGGTAACATGCACAGAATGCCCACGAGGGATTTGCGCCAGGCTGAAGGATTAAATGCTTTTTTTATAATACCTGCGGCTTCAGGCAGTACAATAGTCAATCTGTTCTCCACCCACCCGCCGGTTGAAAAGAGAGTAGAAAAGCTCATGGAGATGGAGGCTTCCATGAGTTGAGCTTCTTCAGGAGAATTAAGAGAAGCGTTTATGACAGCAAAAACAAGGAATCAAAAATTGATTCTGAAGCAGTTTTTTCTCTTTCTTCCGCATCAGTCACACTGGAAACCAAGCAAGGATTAAAGTCCACAGGCAGATGTGCCTTGGCCGTAAAATCGACTAGTGGCTTGTATTTCAACGATATGAAGGATGAGATTCAAAGATTTCTTGCGATCAGCAAGCCAGATTTACAATTTGATTACCGGACTGTTGTTGATTCTTATGGCTACCTTTGGTTTATCCTGGCAGGAAAAAGCATAGAGGACATACTTGCAGCTACAACCGCTGTAGTTGATACTATACAAGAGAAAGGGTTTTCGAGCCAGCTATTGGCGTCTATTTTTGAATTTCGACAAATATCTGAGCTCGACAGCAGTGGCGAAAAAAACAACGATAGCGGAATGAGATATTTAGTTTACAATTACAAATCCAACAAGTTTTATCCTTTCGTGCCGATTGCTGGCCAAAGATCCAGAGACACAGAAAATGAAATGAGAATTATGGCAATCCTGCAAAAAGAGATCTCCTTTGAGAAGGACATGGGTCTGTGGTATCCTCTATGGGAATTACCATTTTAGCAATCTGTAATATTTAAATTTCCGGAACAACGCCTTCACCTGTGAATAGCCTTTTTGCTTCGTCCACAGACAGGTCTGCACTTGGAAGAATGATATCTGACTGGATTATTTGCTTCGAGTCAAGCTGCTTTCCATTTTGTTCAACTATTTTGGTGAGTTCTATAAGATGCTTTTTGAACTCACTGTCGTTAGGCCTATCAGCACTCACTAGTTGAACAAGCAGGTCATCAATCTCGTTGAGCCTTTGTAATATTTTATGGTCTACACTGAACTGACCATGACCCATAATCCTTACGATCTTTTTCATCGTTGCGGCTTTGGCTGTTGTGCTTCGCTTAACTTTTGCCGCCTGTTTGTGCTTGGCTAGCTGCCTGCTTTTATGAGTCGGTCGCTTGCTTCTAAGTTTTCTTTTCACCAATTGATAGGTGCTTCCTCGCTTGACAGGTTTTTTCTGTTTTTTTGACGACAGTCGACTTCTTTTCGACGTTTGGGCTTTCTTTGGCCCCTTCGGATTTTTAGTCTGTTTTTTTGTCGTACCCCTTATCCTCCTGTTTTTCTTATCCTATTATTTATGAAGTTTCTAAGCCTTTAACTTTGCTAATCCTAGCCCTTGTTTTCACTTGTCACGCATCATGTATCCTATGCTCGATATCCAAAGATCTTAAAGCATTATTAACAGGTAGCACACTATATTTCAATAAATATATCTATATGTCATCATCAAAAGTAATTGTACAACAAACGCGTCAAGCTACTGCCTGTTGCACATCCTGTGGTTCGGTTTCTTGCTCACCATCCTCATCAGCGTTGTTGGCAATCTTTTTCTTTTTCGAACGCTGAACTTTTAACTTGGCTAACTCTTGTTCGACCGAGTCCTGCGTTGCAACATCTTCCAACTCTTTTTCAATTATGCCGCCCTCGTCGTTTGTACTTGAAGTATAATCAGTGAGAACGCCTGAATCTATCATTTCATCCAGCGCCTGCGACTTGGCTTTCATTTTTTCAGTCTTTTCTTCAGCTTTGTTCATAGCGATGCCAACATCGGCCATCTCCTCTGATATTCCTGTGACACTTTCTTTAATTCGAACTTGGGCTTCCGCCGCTGAATACTGCGCTTTAATGACTTCTTTCTTTGAATTGAACTCTTCTACCTTAGAAGACAATCTCCTTTCTGTGTCTTGAAGCTTTTCTTGTTCCGCCTGCATGTCAGTAATCTGTTTTTCCAACGTACGTAGCCGGAGCATGTTTGCGTTCTTTCGCTGTAATGCTAGTCTAGCGAGATCCTCTCTGTCGGCGTCTACCGCTCGTCTGGACTGCTCGTCTAGCGTTCGAATATTGTCCCAGAGTTTTGCTTTTTGCATTTCCAGTCGTTTTTTGGCCGTAATTACATCTGCTATGTCTCTTCTTAATTTGTTTAGCATTTCGGTTTGCTTTGTATAAGAGTAATCGAGGGCTTCCTTGGGATCTTCATATCTGTCAAGAAGGGTACTTACCTTCTGTTTAACAACGGTTGAAATACGATTCATAAGACCCAATACTGCTCAAATCATACTTTGTTGAATTGTATTATTAAACCTTAATAAATCGTTGTACTCCGGACATGGAATCGATTAAACACCATTTTCCTATTCACGGAGATTTTATCACGTGCCATATTTGCTAGATGAATCTGCTGGAGGGTCGTCTTGGCTCTTTCTAAAGTATCCCCACCCTAACAAAAAACCGCCGCCAACCAGCATTGCGATAACAAATTTCTCATTATTAATCTGCGCGTTTGTATAATTATCAAGGTAGAACCACACAGATAACTGAGTGCTATAGAAGTACAGGTTTCTGAGCGCAATTATCACAGCCATTACGATAAACAATATTCCCATAGCCGTCATCCAGTTTCTTCCTCGACGATTCCCTTCAGTACCTGGTTCGCTTATGTTTCTTCGACCAAACACCATCTTATATTACACTAGCCTGATTCCAGGATTTTTCATTTTATTCATTTTCGCTGCATTGAGGAGCATCGGAGTTAAAATTTCAGCCTGGTATGTAGCAGATAAAGGCCCTAGATATATAGGACGAAGCCCATTTATTTCATAAATCAAGCCATTCACTCGGGAGACACTATTATTATCATCTCCACATACAAATGTGTCAGCATCTAGGCTTTGTTTTACATTCCTTAATTTCACCTCGGAGATAGTATGGAAGGCAGAAACAACTCTTGATCTTGGCGGCAAGGCGTCTGCCACCATACAGGCGGCAGCTTTCCGGGTCTCCTCAAAAGGAATATAAACGAAACCATTTTGAGTTTTACTCATCGGGACTATGGGGGATACAACAACACACTCGTCTCTAATTGTATTCTTAAGTTTAGAGCAAGTGTCATCGATGTTTTCATAAGGGATTGATAGCATAACTAGATCGCATTTTTTTGCGAGCTCAAAATTATCGTCACCATCGATAGTTCCGATCATGCTCTGACCATATGATTGACGTGCTGTATTGAGGTAATTCTCTGCAGCCTGCCTTGCTTTTTGCGCATCCCTGGAACCTATTACGATATCATGTTTGAAGCACCATCTCAGTGCAAAGCCTTCTCCCATTCCGCCGGTCCCGCCTACAATTCCGATTCTCATATGGTATGTTTGAATTCAGAAAGATCAAATATAAGGATATCAGCAATTTGATGGCTCCTGAGATAATACAGGGACAAAACGCGTTTAGTTGGGCAGGCCATTCAATATTAATATTCTATTGCGGTAGAGTGTGAGTGAATTGCCTCTAGCAATACTAATGCGCCATGGACAAGCAGATAATAATGTAAGGAGAATCTTAGTAGGCAGACATATTGAATCGCATCTTACAGAATATGGTAAAAGACAGGTAGCCGATACAGCTATGTATCTGAAGAATATTTCAATAAGCAAAGTTTACACCAGCCCTGTTATTAGGACCGTCGAAACAGCAAAGATAGTTTGCAAAATTTTAGAACTTGATTATGAGGTCGATGAGCGCCTATACGAAATTGAGTTGGGAAAATTAGTTGGTATGAATTTCGATGAAATAGTTCAAAAATTCGGAAACTTATTCCTGAAATTTTACGATGAGAATGATTCCACGCTGACTCCATATGGCGTTGAAAGTTTTTGCTCTGTCAAATCAAGAATAAAAAATTTGCTAGACGAGATTACGAGAAACTACCGCGAGGAAAACGTATTGCTTATATCGCACCTAGATCCGATTAAGGCTGCGATCTCTAGTCTGCTTGAGCTCAATCCACAGTCTCTTTATAATTGGCATATACATAATGCTTCCTTGACAATTTTGAAGTACCAAAGCAACGTTTGGTCTCTCCGCGGCGTCAATGTAATGGGACTAGATCGTTATGTAGAAGAGTAAGCTTAAAGATACTAGTCAAAATTATGGTATCGTACTGTAATTCTATTGCACTAAGGTCTGCGCTAGTATGCTTAATGAAGACTCAAACGAAGACGATATTATATTATATTATATAAGCGCATTGTAGTACTAACCTCATGGTGGCTAGACTAACACCATTTAGAATTGGTCACTACAAGAACAATTTCTTAATACTATCTGCCGTTTTAATTATCTGCTCTTCTAGTTTTTCGTCGTTGGTGTCAAAATCCTATGGACATTTTAGTCATTTAGCTCACTACAATACCGGAGGCACAGGTCTTAGCAAGTACTATATCAATGAACAGCTCGACCCTGAGTATACAGCTCCGAATCAGCCTACCAAGATTAGCTTTAGTATACAGGACAACGCCAATGGAAATGATGTACGAAATATCCTGACCATGGTCGAAATTTATTCTGTTAGCACAGGTGAAAGGATTATTGTTTATCCGTGGACGAGGCAGGACATAGGAGATTTTGATCTCTATTATTCGTTTCCGAGATTAGGGCTATATGAAATAGTTCTTAGTATTGCCGACGCTGTTGACAGCAACCGTGTAAATTTGTATGGTGTAGATCCACCAAGATCTATTCTTAGCAGCAACCTTAACTGCGGTTGTGAAAGAGCAGTGTTCAATGTTTCCGTCTCCCAGAATTTCGGGAATATATTTAATTTGGCGGTGTTTGGAGGAATAATATCGGCTATAGTCGTATTCGGAGCTGTTTTGCTGTTTACATACAGAAAGCGAATATCTAGTAAAGGTAGTAGCCTCTATCCAAATCTGAAGAAGGAAGAGGTGATAAAATATGCGATTCTGCTATTGGCAGTATCATCGGGCATAGTCCATTTGGCGGTTTTCTCAGAACATGGTGGGCTTAGGATAGAATATAGCATATTTTTGCTGGCAGCGGGAGCGGCCCAGATAGCGTATAGCATGTTGTATGTTCTGCTTACTATTACAGGCGAATCAACAGCAGACAAAAGTAGGGAATACATAGGATCATATTATCGTAAAACTGTAGCAGTAAATTTATTTGGATTGGTAGGAAGCGCAGTACTCCTTGGCCTTTATACTTATTCTGTTACATTACCTCCGCCCCTTTCGCCGAATAACGTGCCAGAAGATGTAGATATAGGTGGAATATTAGATAAAGCTCTCGAACTTGCTTTAGTAGTCGGCATAATTTATCTTCTTAAGACAGAAAAGAGAAAACTAAGAAGTCAGTTAGTCAACGCTAAGTAGTTTACATAGACCGGATATTTGATCTCGTGCTCTCTATGTATGCTTTGGAATATCCATGTGACGAAGATCGTGTGGCAAGATAGTTCTATGAATGTATTAGTATTTGAGGACTGATTCTGCGGAATATTTCAAAAGCCTTAAATTAGATAACAGGATTTATTGTGCACAGAATCCGGTGTATATCAGGCATGATATTATCAAGATCAAATCTGAATATTTTTCTGTCTGTTGTTTTTCTGGTGGTTGTTATAGCGGTATTAAGTTTCGTCATTGTGCCCGCGTTTGCTCAAGAGTCTTCTTCTTCTCAAGCTCAACAATATCTTAACCGAAGGGTCGAAATCTGGGCACTGTTTTACAGGGGGATGGTAGCTGCTTTCGTTGTCGGGGCTGTAGTTCAGGGGAGCATAATCTACGTTGCCTGGCGATTCAGAGAGGGTCATAAGAAAAACCGTATTCCTACACAACAGGGGGCGGGTGACTACAGGTAATGGGTCACGCCACGTATGAATGGATTTATGTCGCAGTTGTAATCGCCCTCCTTACCTGGGTGGGTGCTGATGCCTGGAATACAGAGCACAGATTAGAGGCCGTTCCACCCCAGGCGCAAACCATAAAGGCAATCGGCCAGCAGTGGTTTTGGACTTTTGAACACGCTAATGGCACACAAGAAGTCGGACAGCTGCACGTTAAGGCCGGCGTGCCCTACAGATTTGAAACTGTCTCGAAAGATGTCATTCATTCTTTTAACATTCCAGACTTTAGCATCCTCATGGACGCAGTTCCAGGTAGAGTGAACACAGTTTGGAACGTATTTGATCAGCCAGGCGAATACCTCATTCAGTGCAGGGAGTATTGTGGCTTGCTACACTATAATATGAGAGCAAAAGTGTTTGTGGAACCCGCGACAGCAAAAGGTTTTGATTATGCTCCTACCAATGAGACAAGCGCAGGCGCACCAGGTGCCGCACCAAGTGGTACAGGAAGTTCAAGCCCATCAGCCGGTACTTCCAGCGTGGCCGCTTCTGGACCTAGTCTAACCATTCCGCAAGGCGCTTCCGTTCAGGGTAATCCTTCATATCAACCTGCTACACTTACTGTGAAGAAAGGTGATACTATACAGGTACAAAATAAAGACACTACTCCGCACACAGTTACTAGCGGTAAA